>JAFYMQ010000095.1 GCA_017556565.1 Clostridia bacterium
CACTTATTATGCTTGTTTCGGCGCTTGCAGGCAGGGAAAAGGTTCTTGACGCATACAAATCGGCTGTTGATAACAAGTATCGCTTTTTCAGCTTTGGCGATGCGATGATAATTGTTTGATTACTTATATTCAGGTGATATAATGACAAATATTATTTTAACGGCGATGTTGTTCATATGCGGCATACTGTTGGTGGTCCTGATCATCACTGTGATCGGCATGTCCAAAAAACTTGCTTCAAATAATTCTGAGGCAGAAAGACAAATAAGAGAGCTTGCTCAAAAACAGTCGTCTATGAACGACTCTCTTGATGTGAGATTTAGCCTTATCAGAGACGAACTGCACAAGGATGCCATGCAGACCGAGCAGAAGCTTGACAATATGCGCAATACGGTCAGCAACAGTATTGCGGCCTTGCAGCAGAGCAATATGACCCAGCTTGATGCTATCAAAAAGACTGTTGACGAAAAGCTGCAGGATACACTGGACAAGAAGCTCAATGACTCTTTCAAAATCGTCAGTGAGCGTCTTGAGCAGGTGTACAAAGGCCTTGGCGAAATGCAGACACTTGCCAACAGTGTCGGTGATATCAAAAAGGTGCTTTCAAACGTCAAAACACGCGGCGTGCTAGGCGAGCTTCAGCTTGGCGCTATACTAGAGCAGATACTGTCTCCCGAGCAGTATGCAGCCAATGTCAGCACACATGTAGGAAGCCGCGATTTTGTTGAGTTTGCAATAAAGCTGCCGGGTGACGATAACGGCCACGTGTGGCTGCCCATTGACGCAAAGTTCCCCGCAGATGCGTATACCCAGCTTTTGGACGCCTATGACACAGGGGATGCCTCTGCGGTCGAGCAGGCGGTAAAACAGCTTAAAACCCGTGTAAAAGGCTTTGCGAAAGATATTCAGACCAAGTATATCGCACCGCCCGAGACTACAGAGTTTGCAATAATGTTCGTACCCTTTGAGGGACTGTATGCCGAGCTTGTAAAAGCCGGAATGGTGGATATTCTTCAGAACGAATACAGAGTTTGTATCGCAGGCCCGACAACTATGGGTGCGCTGCTCAACAGTATTCAGATGGGATTCAAGACTCTTGCTATCCAGAAGCGTTCCAACGAGGTCTGGAAGGTGCTCAATGCGGTCAAGACCGAGTTTGATACTTTTGCGGGAGTTCTTAGCAAGGCGCAGGATAGGATAAATCAGGCTAACAGTGAGCTTGACAAGCTTATCGGCGTACGTACAAGACAGATACAGCGCAAGCTTGGCGATTTGCAGGGACTGCCTGCTGAGGAGGCGGAGAGATTATTCCTCTCTGATATTAATGATGTTTAAGCTTTATAATACCGACGGAAAAGCCCGCAGAGGTGAATACATAACATCACACGGCAGCGTACAGACACCCGTGTTTATGAATGTTGGCACTCAGGCTGCTATCAAAGGCGGTTTATCTGCCGATGATCTTGAGAAGATCAACTGTCAGGTAGAATTGTCCAATACCTATCATCTGCACGTACGTCCCGGCGAAGATATTATAAAAGACCTGGGCGGCCTGCATAAGTTTATGGTTTGGGACAAGCCTATTCTTACAGACAGCGGCGGTTTTCAGGTGTTTTCGCTGGCAAAACTCCGCAAGATAAAAGAAGAGGGTGTTGAGTTCAATGCCCATACCGACGGACACAAGATATTCATGGGACCTGAGGAGAGTATGCATATTCAGTGGTCATTGGGCTCCGATGTGGCCATGGCATTTGATGAATGTATCGAAAATCCATCTCCCAGAGATTACGTAAAGCGCTCCTGCGACCGAACAGTACGCTGGCTCAAAAGATGCGACGACAAGCTCAATGAGCTCAAAAAACGCGACGATACAGTAAATCCCGGGCAGCAGCTTTGGGGAATCAATCAGGGAGGTACATACAACGATCTGCGCATCGAGCATATGAAAACTATCGCAGAGCTTGATCTTGCAGGCTATGCAATAGGCGGTCTGGCGGTCGGTGAGCCTGCCGAGGTAATGTATGATATTATCGAGCACGTCGAGCCCTATATGCCGGTCAACAAGCCCCGTTATCTTATGGGCGTGGGAACACCCACCAATATTATTGAGGCTGTTGCAAGAGGCGTTGATTTCTTTGATTGCGTGCTGCCTGCGCGCAATGCCCGCCACGGTCATTTGTGCACGTCTGAGGGTATAATCAACCTCAATAACAACAAGTATCGCAACGATCCTCTGCCTATCGATCCTGCATGCAATTGCCCCGTATGTCAAAAATATTCCCGTGCATACGTTCGTCATCTGCTCAAAGCGGGGGAGATGCTCGGAATGCGGTTTGCTGTTATGCATAATCTGTATTTCTATAATAATCTTATGACAGAGATCCGCAAAGCTATAGAAGAGAACAGATTTGACAGTTTCAGAAATGAATTTTCCGTTAAATTGGGAAAACGTATCTAAAAAGCTTGTATTTTATTGGTTGTTTTATTATAATACAAAAAGAATATTTATTTTTTGGAGGAAACTATGGGTAACTACGGAACTTGGATTTGGCTTCTTGTTATGGTCGCGGTCTTCTATTTTCTGATCATCAGACCTCAGAAGAAGAGAGAAAAGAGCGAGCGTGAACTTCGCAACAGCATTCAGGCAGGTGACGAGATTGTCACAATCGGCGGCTTTGTCGGCAGAGTACTGTCCGTCAAGGATGACACCGTAACTTTTGAGACCGGCGCAGACAGAACAAAGC
>JAFYMQ010000096.1 GCA_017556565.1 Clostridia bacterium
CATCGGGGGGATATTTTTTGAGCAGCTCGGTATATGCAGCGCAGGCTTCATCGGGGTCAGAAGATGCGGGGATATAAT
Organism: Clostridia bacterium; assembly: GCA_017556565.1. Classification (GTDB taxonomy): domain Bacteria; phylum Bacillota; class Clostridia; order Oscillospirales; family Butyricicoccaceae; genus RGIG3513. Next base: position 79 of record JAFYMQ010000096.1, read on the forward strand.
TGACCGACTTAAAGGGCGCAAGCGAGAATATATGATCGCTAAGATATCGCGCAAAAGACTGCTCATCATCTATGCACAGACCTGCGTACTCGTCCATGTGAAATGCATTGACTCGGCTGAAGTCAATGTCGCTCTTGAGCAGGTTTGCCAGAGTCTCGTTCTGGGAGGGTGCGGCGGCAAATATGACGTTTGCCTCGCCTTTTTGTGCTATGACTTCTTTGATGGCATTGGCTGCCGCAGCGCCTGCTGCTGCGCCCATCTCGGCGCGGGTATCAAAAATGTATGTAACAAGCTTTTCTGTATTGATGGTTTTGATAAGCATAATTTACCTCATTATTCTTTGTAGCTGCCTACCTGTTCCCACTTGCCGCTGTCAAGGGAACGGAGGACGGCGTTCATGATATACACGGGTTTGACAAAGCTGCTGTAAGACTTTTTCATCTTGTCACCGCGCAGCAGAGCCAGCATATCGTTCAGCTCGTTTTTGAAGCTGTCGCCGTAGCCGGTCAGCTCCTCGCACATCATGCTCTCCGAGCCGTAGACCGATGCCGAGTAATACTTGCATCCCTCGATATACTTGCCCGTGACGGTAAAGCCGTCATATTGGGCAACAAAGGTCAGCTCCTCGCCGATGCGGGTAGTCAGCACACGCTCAACACCCTCACCGAAAATAGTGGTCATGATCTCCACAAGGTGCTGGGCATAGAAGTAAAAGCCGCCGTAGGGGCTGTCAAAGTAAAATGGGCAGACAAGACTGCCGCCTTTGAGCTCGCCGACGGATTTTTCGCGGACGGCTGCGGCAAGCTTGACAGTATTGGGGTAGCCTGCGCAGGTGCTACCGCCGCACAGTCTGATGCCGCGCTCTTTTGCAACACCCATAAACTCCTCTGCCTCCTGCTCGGTGCAGGTGATAGGCTTGTCTATGAACATGGGGATGCCGTCGGGTATGTATGCTTTGGCATATTTGTAGTGGTTGTCGCCGTGGCGGGCGGTGATCATAACTCCGTCGACCTTGCCACGCAGGCTGTCATAATTGTTCATAACGGGCACACCGAATGCCTCGCTCAGCTTTTGTGCCGACTCACTCTCGCAGCTGTAGATGCCAACGACCTCTATATCGGGATAAAATCCCTCGGAGATAAGCTTGAGAAAATGGTTGGCGTGGGAGTTTTCGCAGCCTAAAATTGCTATTTTGTACATACTCTCACCTCAGTCAAAATATATGGGCAGCGGATTGTCGGCGTGTGCCTGAGCAATGACGCGAATGACCTGAGCCGCCATATCGGGTGTGACGGTCAGAGGCTGACCCTCCATAACGGCGGCGTACATCATCTTGTAGAATGCCAGCACCGCGCTGTCAAATGCCGTACCCTCGATCTTGCCGCTCTCCTCGGTGAACTCAAGCTTCTCAGAGCAGTAGGCAGGCTCGCGGTTTTCGTTCTCGATGAATCTTGTCTGTACGGGGCGCTCGGGATAGACCGAAAAATCGGGGATATATTTGAGCTTGTAATCCGTGTTGGTCGAGCTGTAGGTGCCCTTGCTGCCGCAAAGCTTGATCACAAAATCCCCCGCATAACCGTCAACACTGTTGACCTCGATGTCAACAACGGGCTTGTCGGGTGCAGTCAGGATGACCTTTGCGTAGTCGTCGCTGTCGCCGCTGGTCAAGATAGACTTGAGTGATGAAAATGCCACACGGGTATCCTTGTCCCAGCCCAAAAAGTCCAGCGCCTGACCTACGGGGTGAGGGCCCGAGTTGTACAGGCTGCCTGCACACTTGGACTGCAGGGTCTGCCAGTCCCAGCGGCGGGCAAAGCCCGAATAGCGCAGGCTGATCTGGAACACGTCACCGACGCAGCCGCTTGCAATAATCTCTTTTGCCTTCAAAAATGCGGGAGAGAACAGAGTCTGGTGGAATGCCGCAACGATAACGCCGTTGGCTTTTGCGGTGTTGATAAGATCCTGACACTCAAAATATGTTCTGCCGAAAGGCTTTTCGCACAGTACGTTGAAGCCGTGGCACAAAAGGTCGCGGGTGATGGCATAGTGCATCTGGGAGTAGGAGGCATTGACCACCAGATCAATATCCTCTCTGCCAAACAGCTGGGTATAGCTGCTGACAACGTCGCAGCCAAACTCCTCGCGGGCGCGGTTTGCGCGGAACTCGTCCTCCTCGACGATGCAGACAACCTTGCAAAAATCATTGGCTTCTGAGCGGAAGAACGCGCCGTGGATGTTTCTGCCGCTTCTGCCCTGACCTATTATAGCTACTCTCATCATATATAACTCTGCCTCCCGATAATAATATAAAGATCAACAAGATAAGTATATAACAAAAATGACCCAATTGGAACAGCGATTTTTATTATTGGCAAGAAAATAAAAGCAATACCGCTTATACAAAAAATCCCGATGAGGTCATCGGGATTTTTGTTATTATGGATTTGTGGATTACTGCTCGTTGGGCATTACGATCAGAGCGATGATGTAAGCCAGGATGCCGCAGCCGACAAACAGGGTTGCCAGAACCCAAACCAGACGAACGATGGTAGCGTCGATGTTCAGGTACTCAGCCAGACCGCCGCAAACACCTGCGATCTTCTTGTTGGACTTGGACTTGTAGAGCTTCTTGTTTTCCATACTTTTATCTCCTTTTTACTTTTTGCATTGGGGTTTATATACGCGTATTATATCAAAAGTCTTGTCAATAATCAAGTATCGCATGGGGCAAAAGACTGTTGATTTGACATTTTCCCGGGGTTTATTTCTTTTTTCTGCTGATTTTGTCCAGACCGAAGAACATATAACCCACAGCGACAAATGCCACAAGCAGGATAAGTATCCATTTTGCCACGCCGCCTACGCCCTGAGTCTCAAGATTGACAAAGAAGTAGGGATAAATCAGAGGGGTTTCTGTGCCGGGGATCAGGATGGAGGTGTCAAACTTCATTATTGCTGCCTGAACAAAAATGAATATTGCATAAGCCAGAGGGAATGCGATGGACAGTAAGGGATAGTACCACTTGCACTGTTTGCGCTCATAGAACAAAAACCAGTCGCCTATGTACATAATGGGCAGAACAACGTGGAAGCACAAGCTGCCTATACGCCAGTTAAGCTGAGGATCTCTGCCCTCTGCACCTGCCAGCATAATGTTGAATACCAAAAACGTCAGCAGAATGCCCAGCACACCGATAAACTTGAGCACGGGAGCGGTCTTGACGTAGCCGTCTTCTTTTTTCTTGGCGGTCTGGATAAGTGCTGCAAGCATAACGCCCAGGCACAGAAAATTGCTGATGTTGGTAAAATGGACGTAAAAGTCCCAGCGGATCATATTGATGTTGTCAAAGATACCGAGACTTGCAACACAGCCAACAAGACCGAGAGTGCAGTAAATTGTCTGAAAAATCAATTGGGTCGTTCTGTTTTTGATCATAATAACCTCTGCCTTCCATATTTTTATATTTGTTTGGCGCTGAACAGTGACAAAATAATATGTCAACAACTGCATTTTATAATTGCACAAATAGTATGACAAAATACTGACACTTGACCGACAAAATGCCGAAATATTGATTTTGCTCCCGATCCGTGATATAATCCATGGCAAGTATGCAGGAGGTGACAAACTTGCACATAATTGCTGTTGACGATGAGCCTTTGGCACTGGGACTGCTGGTCAATTCCATACGCGAAACCTGCCCCGCAGCCGAGATAGACCGGTTTCAGTCGGGATATGAGGCTATAGAGTTTTTGCAGAACGGGCACTGTGACGTGGCCTTTCTGGACATCAATATGCGAGGTATCAACGGACTCAATCTGGCAAAAAG
>JAFYMQ010000097.1 GCA_017556565.1 Clostridia bacterium
ATTAACCCGTACATCATAACAAACGATGGTGAGGAGATAATAAGGTTTATCGAGCATATAGGCGACACCCGGGACAGTCTGGATTTTGCCATTGACGGCATTGTCATCAAGGTAAACGACATCGCCCAGCGCAATGCTCTCGGCTCAACGGTCAAGTGTCCCAAATGGGCGGTAGCATACAAATACCCGCCCGAAGAAAAGCCTACCAAGCTGCTTGACATCACTGTTCAGGTGGGCAGAACAGGCGTGCTGACCCCCAATGCGGTACTTGAGCCTGTGCGTCTTGCAGGCACTACCGTGTCAAAAGCCACACTCCACAACCGCGATATGATAGCGCAAAAAGATATCCGAATCGGTGATACTGTTATAGTGCGCAAAGCAGGTGAGATAATCCCTGAGGTGCTTCGCGCCGATCTGAGCCTGCGAAGTGCAGACAGTGTACCCTATGTTATGCCCGACCGCTGCCCGATATGCGGCGCGCCCACGGTTGAGGATGACGCATTCGTCAGATGCAGCGGTGACAGCTGCCCCGCTCAGTTGTCGCGCAGACTGGAGCATTTTGCATCCCGCGATGCTATGGATATAGAGGGGCTCGGTCCTGCTATCGTTGATATGCTGCTTGAAGAGGGACTGGTGCAGGATGCAGCAGACCTGTATACCCTGCAGGCGCAGGATATTGCCGCTCTGCCCGGTATGGGTGAAAAATCTGCACTCAAACTTATCTCTGCTATAGAAAACAGCAAAGCTCAGCCTCTTGCCAGACTGCTTTTTGCGTTCGGCATCAATCAGGTAGGGCAGAAGGCCGCCAAGATCCTTGCCGAGGAGTACGGTGATCTTGACACTCTGGCAGGTGTCGGAGCGGATTCGCTGACCGCTATCCGTGATATAGGCGCGATCACCGCAGACAATATAGTAGGATGGTTTGACAGACCGTCGTCAAAACTGCTTGTGGACAAGCTCAAAGCCGCAGGCGTCAATATGACCCAGCCCAAGAGCGAAAAGGGTACCGCCCTTGCAGGCAAGACCCTTGTTGTAACGGGTACACTGCCCACACTGTCCCGCAAAGAAGCTCAGGAACTTATCGAAAAACACGGCGGCAAAGCCTCAGGCTCGGTCTCAAAAAAGACCGACTTCGTGGTAGCGGGCGAGGATGCGGGTTCCAAGCTGACCAAAGCTCAGGAGCTCGGCATACCCGTAATAGACGAGGTGGCACTTTTGGCAATGGTATCGGAGGGGGTATAACAATGTTTGATATTCTGATAATCGGCATAGGCCCTGCAGGTCTGTCGGCAGCCATATACGGCGCAAGAGCCAATCTCAAGGTGCTGGCAATTGGCAAAGACGGCGGCGCTCTGCAAAAAGCCGACAAGATAGAAAATTACTTTGGCATTACCGACACACCAAGCGGCACACAGCTGTGGCAGCGGGGCATTGAGCAGGCACGCAAGCTTGGTGCAGAAATAAAAACTGCCGAGATCACCGGTGTTGAGTGGACGGGCAATTATATTGTCCATACCACCTCAGGCAGCTTTGAGGGCAAGACTTTGGTGTTTGCTATGGGCAATGCACGCAAAAAGCCCGACATAGCAGGCATCGAAAAATACGAGGGCATGGGTGTCAGCTATTGCGCGGTGTGTGATGCGTTTTTCTTCCGCGGCAAGAATGTGGCAGTCCTCGGCGCAGGCAATTATGCTCTGCACGAGGCTGAGTATCTCAAGAATGTCGCTGCAAAAGTCACCGTACTGACAAACGGCAAGCCCGCAGAGGATATTGCAGGCTTTGATACAGTAATGGGCAAGATCACCGCCTTGATGGGGGATGACAGTCTTGAGGGTGTGGAGTTTGCAGACGGAACAACACTCAAGGTTGACGGACTGTTTGTTGCAGAGGGTTTTGCAGGTGCAGGCGAGCTGGCAACCAAGCTTGGCGTGGTGAGTGAGAACGGCGTTATCAAGGTCGACTCCGATGGCTGCACCAATCTGCCCGGCTGCTTTGCGGCAGGTGACTGCATCGGAGGCACTTTGCAGGTAGCATCGGCAGTGTCCGAGGGCGCCAAAGCCGCTCTGTCCGCCATCAAATACGTCAGGACAAAAAAATAAGCATAACAAAAGACCACCCAAGCTTGGGTGGTCTTTTTGTGTATATTGTTATCAGTCGGATACGGTGTAGTTGGGAGCTTCCTTGGTGATGTGGATGTCGTGGGGATGGCTCTCCTTGAGACCTGCGCCGGTGATACGGACAAACTGTGCTTTCTCCTGCAGCTCGGGGATGGTGGGAGTGCCGCAGTAACCCATACCGGAACGCAGACCGCCCATCAGCTGATAGATGGTCTCGCTGACAGGTCCGCGATAGGGAACACGACCCTCAACGCCTTCGGGAACCAGCTTCTTGGTGCCAGTCTGGAAGTAACGGTCGGAAGAGCCCTTGTTCATTGCAGCGATGGAGCCCATGCCGCGGTAGACCTTGAACTGTCTGCCCTGGAAGATTTCCATATCGCCGGGGCTTTCTTCGCAGCCTGCGAACAGAGAGCCGATCATTACGCAGTTAGCGCCTGCAGCCAGTGCCTTGACAACGTCGCCGCTGAACTTGATACCGCCGTCAGCGATAACGGGTATACCGTGCTTTGCAGCTTCGCATGCAGCGTCATAGATAGCGGTGACCTGAGGAACACCTACGCCTGCAACTACGCGGGTGGTGCAGATGGAGCCGGGGCCGATACCAACCTTGATGGTGTCTGCACCTGCGTCGATCAGAGCCTTTGCACCCTCAGCGGTAGCAATGTTGCCTGCAATGATGGGGGTGTTGGGGTATGCAGCCTTGACGCGGCTCAGGCAGGTCATAATGTTCTTGGAGTGGCCGTGTGCGGAGTCCAGAACCAGAACGTCAGCGCCTGCCTCAATCAGAGCAGCAGCACGCTCGAGAACGTCGTTGGTTACACCGATAGCAGCGGCGCAGAGCAGTCTGCCCTGAGCGTCACGTGCGGTGTTGGGGTACTTGACAGCCTTTTCGATATCCTTGATGGTGATAAGACCCTTGAGGCCGTAGTTCTCATCCACCAAAGGCAGCTTTTCGATCTTGTGAGCGCTGAGGATGCGCTTTGCCTCGGCAAGAGTAGTGCCGACAGGAGCGGTGATAAGATTCTTGCTGGTCATGACCTCGCCGCAAGCACGGTTGTAGTCCTCTTCGAACTTGAGGTCACGGTTGGTCAGAATACCTACCAGCTTGCCATCCTTGCATATAGGAACACCGGAGATGCGGTATTTGCCCATCAGCTGATTGGCATCAAACAGGGTATGCTGAGGAGAGAGGAAGAAGGGGTTATTGATAACGCCGTTTTCAGAGCGCTTGACCTGATCAACACTCTCAGCCTGCTGCTCGATGGTCATATTCTTGTGGATAACACCGATACCGCCTTCACGTGCTACGGCGATTGCCATACGCACCTCGGTAACAGTGTCCATAGCAGCACTGATAAGGGGGATGTTAAGCTTGATATTCTTGGTTACATATGTGCTGAGGTTGATAGCATCGGGAGTAACCGAGCTCTCTGCGGGGATAAGAAGTACATCGTCAAAAGTTATGCCTTCTTTGAGAAACTTCTCTGCAGGATTGGTATTCAGCATAGCGACACCTCCGGTTGACTGATTGAAATGTAAAAATATTTATTAGATGATATTTTACTACATTTTTTTTGCATAGTCAATACGAACAAGTTGAAATCCAAGGCTCTTTGAAGTAAAATATATAAGAAGGCAGGTGGCTAAACTTGTACAAAATCAACACATTTGATAATAAAACCGAAATTAGCGGCATAGATTTTGATATCCGACATACCTGTGACTGCGGACAGTGCTTCAGATTTATGCCCTGTGAGGGCGGTTATCTGGGCGTTGCATACGGCAAGCCCATATTTGTTGAGCATCGGGACAGGGGCGCGGTTTTCCACTGCACGCAGGAAGATTTTGAGCAGCTGTGGCGGGAGTTTTTTGATCTTGATACCGATTACGGCTCCATAGCCGCAGCATTGCCTCAGGATAACTTTACCCGCTCGGCGGTGGAGTTTGGCAGAGGACTGCGCATACTCAGGCAGCAGCCGTGGGAAGCGCTCTGCTCCTTTATAATATCCCAGTGCAACAATATTCCCCGCATACAGAGCATAATCGACAGACTTTGCAGACTGTTTGGTGAAGAAATAGAGTGGCAAGGCAATACTCTTTACACATTCCCGTCTGCCGAGAGATTGGCGCAGCTGACGGCTGAAGATCTTGCGCCTTTGAGATGCGGATACAGAGCGCCGTACATAATCAATGCGGCAAAAACCGTGTCAGCCAACGATGACTTTTTTGACCGGCTTGCCGCCCTTGATACAGTCGCTGCACGCAAAAAAATCATGGAGCTTGAGGGCGTGGGACCCAAAGTTGCCGATTGCTTCCTGCTCTTTGGCATGCACAAGCTTGATGCATTCCCCGTGGATACGTGGATGAAAAAAGCCGCTGTCTACTACGGCGGAAAGTTCGACCCCTCACGGTTCGGTGAATATGCGGGAATAGCCCAGCAGTATATATTTTACTATGCCCGCAGCGGAAACGGAACAGTTAATACCTGACATTGACAACCTACAATTGAGTGTGGTATAATCATAAGACACCCCCTGAAAAAGGGGGAGTTTTATGCTGTTTTCAAAACCTGATATGCGGATATGGCGAAATTGGCAGACGTGCAGGATTTAGGTTCCTGTGCCGCAAGGCGTGTGGGTTCGACCCCCACTATCCGCACCAAAACAAAAGGACTCCTGATGGAGTCCTTTTGTTTTGGCGCAATGAAATAAATCCCTGTGGGGATTTGTGAAATAACACTCCGTGTTATGAAATAGCTGTCGCTATGAAATACGCTGCGGCGTATGGGGGATTTATTTTATTTCACATCGAGCAACGCGAGATATTTCATAATCCGTCAGGATTATATCATATTGCGTTGCAATATTTCACTTGGTATTCTATAATTAAAATCAACGATATTTATCCAATTCGGGAGTTAGTTATGAAAAGATCTGTTTCATTTATCCTCATATTACTTATCGCATCTTTTCTCCTTACCCTGCCTGTATCGGCACTTTCCCTTCCCGTATCGGAACTTGATACACAGCCCTCTCTCGGTGACAGTATCGATGCATTCCTCAATGAACATCGATCCAACAACGCTGCTGTTGCAGTTGCGGTGTTTGAGGGGGATACCGATATTTTCACCCGTTATTTCGGCGTGCTTGATGAAGCTGGCAGCATCCCTCTTGACGAGACCTCGGTGCTTGAGTGGGGAAGTACCACCAAGCTCACCGTTTGGCTTGCGGCTATGCAGCTGTGGGACAGGGGACAGCTTGACCTTGACGCGGATATTTCCGTATACCTGCCCGACGGGTTTTTCAAGAACCTCGCCTTTGATACCCCCATCACCATGCTTAATCTGATGAATCACAATGCAGGCTTTCAGGAGACCGATTTCGTCCTTGAGGTGGAGGATGAGGCTGACGTAATTCCGCTGGGTGACTATCTTGCCAAGTATCAGCCGCGGCAGGTCTTTGAGCCGGGTACGGTGGTCGCATACAGCAACTGGGGCGCGGCGCTGGCAGGGTATGTTGTGGAGTGCATATCGGGTGTGCCCTTTTATGAGTATGCCCAGACCAATATTTTCGCGCCTCTCGGTATGACGCACACGGCGATTGCGGCTGACCTCAGCGATAATGCCTATGTGCAGCAAAAGCGCAAGGAGTTCGTCTCCTATCTCCCGGACGGAAGCCTCAGCGAGGATAACAAGGTCTTTATCCTACCGTACCCTGCGGGGATGTGCTGTTCCACGCTGTCCGATTTCGTAATTTTTGCAAAAGCGCTGCTTAACAGAGACAGCAGACTTCTTACCGCCGAGGGTTTTGACAAGCTGTATTCGCCCAGTCTGACCTACACAAACACCGACCTTGCCCGTGTATACCACGGATTTTTGGTAGATTATGAGTTTGCAACTCCTATCGTCGGTCACGACGGCAATACCGCAGGCGGCAGCAGCCGACTGCTCCTTGACCTTGAGAACAATCGCGGAATGGTGGTTCTTACCAATCAGCTGGGCGGATCAATGTACCGCACCAAAATGGCAGAGCTGGTTTTTGGAATAAGCGAGCATCACAACGATATAGATGGTTATTATATACCTGCTCGTAACGTGTTTGAGGGCAGGGTGAAGCTGATGTATAATCTGTTTTTGATAAACCGCTGCCATATCACAAGCGAGATGACCGAGGGTTTGTACATCAATATCCTGCCCGACCGATTTGAGATATCGACTGCCGACTATCTTGTGCCACGGCACGATTACAGACTGTATGATGCTCTTGCAGTCACTTGGTTTGTGCTGGCGGCTATGGCGGCGCTGAGCGGAATAGTGCGTGTGATTTATCTGATGGTAAAGCGCAAAGGATGCAGGCTTGATCTGCTTGGCGCAGTCTACGGTCTCGGATTGGGTGCATCACTTTTGGCGCTTATCCCCGAGATACCGTCGCTTGTGCTGGCAATATTGGCGCTTCTGCTTGTTCTCTGCGGAGGTGCGTGTGCAATATGTCAGTTAAGAACCAAAAGGACTGAAAACGCACTCCTCCTCACAAAACTCAGCAGACTTCAGCTTTGGAGCCTGCACCTCTGTCTGATAGTAACCTTGCTCAATTATTTTATGTGGGATATGCTCATATTCTGAACCGATATAACAATAAAAACCGACAGGAAACATCCTGTCGGTTTTATCTTTTTACGTATGCTTCTTACGAAATATCTGTCAAGCGAATATACTTTACAGCGTCTTTATTACCTCAATCAGCTTGTCCACGTTTTCGTCCTTGGTTGCCCAGCAGGTGCAGAAGCGTACTACAGTGCGTTTCTC
>JAFYMQ010000098.1 GCA_017556565.1 Clostridia bacterium
AAAAAGTCAGGACAACTCCGTCATCGCTCAGGGCGAGATGGTCAAGGTCGTCAGCATTACTGGTGTAAAAGCTCTTGTAAACAAGCTAAATTAAAAGGAGGACACACTATGGAACTTATTATCATCCTTGCTATCGCGATACTTGCGATCATACTCATCAGCACAAACATCATCATCGTGCCTCAGGCAAACGCATACGTCGTCGAGCGACTGGGCGCATATCAGACCACATGGGGCACAGGCATACATTTCAAGATACCTCTCATCGAGCGCATCGCCAACAAGATCACGCTCAAAGAGCGGGTGGGCGACTTCCCTCCCCAGCCTGTTATCACCAAGGATAACGTAACCATGAAAATAGACACGGTCATATATTTTCAGGTGACCGATCCCAAGCTGTTTACCTACGGTATCGTCAGCCCCATGGCTGCTATCGAAAACCTGACCGCTACCACCCTGCGTAACATCATCGGTGATCTGGAGCTTGACCAGACTTTGACCTCCCGCGACATCATCAACTCCAAGATGCGTTCTATTCTGGACGAGGCTACCGATCCCTGGGGTATCAAGATCAACCGCGTGGAGCTGAAGAACATCATCCCTCCCGCCGCTATTCAGGATGCAATGGAGCGTCAGATGAAGGCTGAGCGCGAAAGACGCGAATCCATACTCAAGGCAGAGGGCGAAAAGCGCTCGGCTATCCTCATCGCTGAGGGTGAGCGCGAGTCTACCATTCTCCGCGCAGACGCCGCAAAGCAGAAGAAGATCAAGGAAGCTGAGGGTGAGGCTGAGGCGCTGCTGGCTGTCCAGACGGCTCTGGCAAACTCCATCAAGCTGCTCAACGAAGCCGCTCCTCAGGACAACGTTGTCAAGCTCAAGGCGCTTGAGGCATTTGCTCAGGCTGCCGACGGTCAGGCAACCAAGATCATTATCCCCTCCGAGATCCAGTCTCTGGCAGGTCTTGCAACAAGCGCCGGCGAGATATTCAAAAGCTAAGAAACAGTAAATATTATAAAGCGCGCCCGAGCTGGGCGCGCTTTTTGCTGCCCATATATGGGATGAAGCAGATTTGACGGTATGCAGGCAGATATATGATAATTGTATATTTTCAACAAAATATCAAATCAAGTTCAATGTATTATTGAACATTATTACCACATGTGATATACTCAAGATACAGAAAGATGAACTGTATCTTTTTCATAACTTGTTCTCCGACAAAAGAGAAATGCCCCGTTTGTCCGGCGGGGCATTTCTCTTGTTTTGTTTGAACTTTTTGTCAATATGTGGTACAATGGCTTTTATCAGCTGAAAAGGAAATACACGTATGAAAAGAGCCAAAAAAGTCTTGTCCCTTATCTCCAATATCCACTATCTCAAGCTAATTTTCCGCTCCCTTTTGTTCTGCACCGCGCTGGGATGTCATATACTCGATCTTTTTACCGAGCATAATTACCTGATGGATATATTCTCCGACCGACCTATTGTTTTCCGCATTATATGGGCGGTGTTCATTGTGGAGATCGCGCTCAGGTTCTTCCCCTCTCGACTTGAGAGCATGGGCTGCCAAAAGCAGTTCAAGCGCAATTTCAAGCCCCGCGAAACAGAAAAAACCGACGTCATCACCCACAAAAAATACTCGGCTATTATCGTCGCTGCGGTCACCGTTGCAGTGGCAGCCATCATCGGCGGTCTGTATTACGCAGGCATAATCAACGAGGAGATAATATTCATCATCTGTCTGTTCTTCTCCATCGTGGACATGGTGTGCATACTGTTCTTCTGCCCCTTCCAGGAGTGGATGATGAAGAACAAATGCTGCGTCACCTGCCAGATATACAACTGGGACTATCCCATGATGTTTTTGCCCCTGATATTTATCAAAAACTTCTACACATGGAGTCTGCTTGGCATGTCTCTGGCGCTGGTCATCGAGTGGGAGGTACTCAAAAAGCTCTATCCCGAGCGTTTTCTGGAAAAGAGCAACTGCAGTCTGTCCTGCGAAAACTGCCGCGAAAAGCTGTGCAGCCACAAAACATCTCTCAAAAGATTCCTCTCCAAAGTACGCGCTCACATGCGCAAAAACTGAATAAAGCATACATAAAAAATCGCTGCAGAGAATAATCTCCGCGGCGATTTTTTGTTGGGTGTCAGTTGTTTGCTATAAAGAACAGGGCGTTTTGGACTATGAAATTGCCAAAAATCTCAACGGCAAGGCTCATACTCTCACTGCTGTGCGCGTCAGGAAACAGACCGTGCAGTACGTGCTCTATTGTGATGGTGGGTACTTTGAACTCGTTCCACAGTCTGCCCTCAAGATAGGCGCTGGATTTGGTATATGAGCCGGGTATTTTGCTGAGGTTAGGATTTGTGGGCGAGTAGCCCAGCTCCACAAATCTATGATGCATATGGTTGGTGGTCTTGTAGTTTGCCACGGCATTGGGGGTATTGTTGATAAAATTATAGTAGAGTGTTACGCCGTTTTTGCCCGATGTGTCGGCGGCATGAAAATCCATGGCAATATCAATATCCTCGGCATACTGCTTGAAGAAGCTGTACACATTCCTGCTCTCTTGCTGACTCAGATCGTCAAAATCCTGATTGAGGCTTCCGCCCGAGATATTGTATCTTATCCTGGATCGTGGCAGCTCGGCTGTGCCGTCGTGATTCTGGGACACGCCCCATACGTTGATCATGGGCACTACGATAAACCGCACTTTGTGCCGCAAGGTATAAAGCAGTATATCATCAGCCGTGGCATCGCAGACCATCTGCATGAACCTGGCAAGAGCAAAATACGCGGTCTCCTCGGTCGGATGGGTGCCGGAGGTAAGGAACATGGTGGTCTCATATCCCTCGGGCTCGTAGATATATCCGTACATGGGGAAACTTTTGCTCTCATCCTGCCCCAAATAGACTTTGGATATATAATCGGGGTATTTTTCTGCGTAGGGATCATAGAGTTCCGCCAGCACCCGAGCGCTTGACCATCTGTAGTCGCCGAGAGCGTATGCCCCCTGCCCGTCTATATTGCCCGTATACTGTGAGGGTATCCACCAATTGTCCTCAATATCGCTATCCTGCAGCATGGTGCGCTCATCGATAGACAAAGATGCCTGCTGCTCACCGGTGTAGATGATGAGATACTCGCTCTCCTCGCGGCACACGTACATAAAGCTTGTAAAAGCGTCGCTGCCCGGTTTGTCGCTGTAATAGCGGACAGACTCATCGGCAGAATACTCAATCACGCTGCCCTCGCCCAAAGTGCGGGGGTCTGTGTTGACTCTTGCTATACGCAGCTTGTCGGTCTTGCTCCAAAAGCTGACCTCGTAGCATTTGCCGTATTCCCCCGCAAGCACAACTGCCTGCTCGGGGCTGTGCGCACCTTCTATCTCCACCCGGTATTTGCCGTCTGACTCGATGAGAAGAATGCCGTTTTCATACAGATCGAAGGTAAAGATATTCTTGGGTAAAAACGGCCAGTCGTTGTCGCCTATGTACTCTGCCCACTGCACCTGCTGAGGCTCCACACTGTACTGCTCACCGGTGCCGCAGCCGCCAATAAGCGATACAAGCATGGCTATGGCTATGATTGCTGCAAACCGCCTGAAACTCCGCATAGATGCCTCCATTTTGGCTTATTTGGTGTTGTAGTCGATGAAGAACAGCGCGTTCTGGATGACAAAGTTACCGTAGTTTTCCACGGCAAGTGTCAGACCTTTGTCGCTTCGGGAGTTGGGGAAGGTGGAGTTGGTAAAATGCTCGACTGTGATGGTGGGGACTTTGAACTCGTTCCAGAATCTGCCCTCGAGGTACTGGCTGCCCTTTACATATGAGCCGGGGATGCTGGCTATATTTGTTTCTTTTTCGCAATAGCCCAGATCCATCAAGCGATGGTAAAAATGATTGGTGGTCTTATAGTTTGCCACGGCGTTGACCGAATAATTGATAAAATTATAATAGAGGGATTTGCCCTCGGTGGCGGCATTGTGAAAATCCAGCGCGATATCAATCTCACCCAGATACTCTTTGAAGAACTTGTAGACGTTCTTGGTCTCCTGCTGGGTAAGCTTGTCAAAATCGCGGTTGAGGTCAACGTCAGCCGAGTTGCGGCGGATGCGGGAGCGGGAGATGGTGCTCGTGCCGTCGTGGTTCTGGGATACTGCCCACACGTTGATGACGGGCACGACCACAAACCGCACCTTTTCACGCATGGTGTAGAGCAGTTTATCCTCGGGTGTGGCATCGCTGATCAGCTGCATCAGCTTGGCAAGAGCAAAATATGCCGATTCTTCGTTGCCGTGCATACCGCCCGTGATGAACAGGGTGGTGTCAAAGCTTTCGGGGGTGTAGACGTAGCCGTACATATCGTATTGACCCGACTGATCCGTGCCCAGATAGGTGCGCTTGATGTAATCGGGGTATTTTTCTCTGTAGGGCTCGTACAGATTATTTATGACCTGATCGCTTGTCCAGTTGTAGTTGCCAAAAGTGCCTGTCTTGGTAATGCTGCCTGCCGATGTGGGTATCCACCAGTTATCATCGGTGTCGGTTGTGTGGAGCATGGTGCGCTCATTGATGGTGACTGCGGCATTTTTTGTGCCTGTATAGATGACAAGATACTCGTTCTGCTCACGGCAAACGTACATATAATTGTCAAACGCGCCGTCTGACGGAGTGCCGCTGTAATAGCGCACCGACTCATCGGAGGTATACGCAACAGACTCGCCCACAGCGACAGCGCAGGGGTCGCCGTTTATTTTGGCCATACGCAGTCCGTCGGTCTTGTTGGCAAACTTGATCTCATAGCACTTGCCGAACTCGCCCTTGAGGACGATGGTCTTGTACTCGCTGCCCTCTCCCCTATTCTCGACGCGGTAGGTGTTGCCGTCTTTTACGGGGACGATGCCGCTCTTGTACATATCATTGGTGAAGATATTTTTGGGCAAAAACGGCTCGTCGTTATCACTGTTGTAAGATGCCCACTCATACTCAGGCTCTTGGGTGTCGATGGGTGTATCGCCTGTATCGGAGGGAGCGGCGGGGGTATCCTGCCCGAGGTCTGTATTGTCAATGCTGCCGCTCGAGCCCGTATCAGAGGGGGATGTGGGACTGTTATCGCCGCAGCCTGCAAAGGCTGTCAGCAGTATGGCAAAAGACAAGACCGCAGCCAATAATCTGTTAAGCTTCAACATGGTAATCGCTCCTTTGTGCAGCATAAGCTTAAAGTTTGAAATTATTATATGGTATACACAGGTTTTGTGTCAACAAAAAGCAGGCAAAAATCCCCCTGCTGCAGCCAAAGAAAAAAGGCTCTCACCGAAAATCGGTGAGAGCCTTGTCAAAGCTGATGATTAGTTGTTGTAGAGATCCTGCAGCTTTACCAGATGATCGAAGCGCTCCTTAGCAGCAGCCTCGTTACGTGCGAACAGTTCGGTTGCACGCTCGGGGAACTCACGGGTCAGACGAGCATAACGAGCTTCGTTGAGCATGAACTCCTGATAGCCGCCTGCGGGTGCCTTGCTGTCCAGAGTGAACTTCTTGCCAGCCTCTGCAGCGGGGTTGAAGCGGAACATATTCCAGTAGCCGCACTCAACAGCCTTCTTCATCTCAGCCTGGCAGTTCATCATGCCGCCCTTGATGGAGTGCATCTCGCAGGGTGCGTAGCCGATGATGAGGGAGGGACCGGGATATGCTTCTGCTTCCTGGATAGCCTTGAGGGTCTGAGCGGTGTTAGCGCCCATTGCGACCTGTGCAACGTATACGTAGCCGTACTGCATAGCAATCTCGGACAGGGACTTCTTGGCAACTTCCTTACCGGCAGCGGCGAACTGAGCCACCTGACCGATGTTGGAAGCCTTGGAAGCCTGACCGCCGGTGTTGGAGTAGACC
>JAFYMQ010000099.1 GCA_017556565.1 Clostridia bacterium
CATCTGTACCCAGCTGTGTGCCATGGTACCTACTGCGGGCACGCCGAACTGTCTGTCGGACAGCACGCATGCGGTGCCGGCTGCACCTGCAATATACGCAGCACGTGCGCCCAGTACCGCACCGTCGGCACCCTGCGCTCTGCGGGAGCCGAACTCCATGACGGCTCTGCCGTTTGCTGCGCGGACTATACGGCTGGACTTGGTTGCGATAAGGCTCTGGTGGTTGATGGTCAAAAGCACCATGGTCTCAATAAACTGTGCCTGCATAACGGGGCCGCGAACGGTGACCAGAGGCTCACCGGGGAATACGGGTGTGCCCTCGGGGATAGCCCACACGTCACACTCGAACTTGAAGTTGCGGATGTATTCCAAAAACTCCTCGCAGAAGCAGTTCTTGCTTCTCAGGTATTCTATGTCCTCGTCACTGAAGGTCAGATTGCTCAGATAATCGCACAGCTGCTCAACACCGGCAACGATGGCATAGCCGCCTTTGTCGGGGATACGTCTGAAAAACATATCAAAATATGCTATACGATCGGCAAGACCGTTTTTGAGATAACCGTTTGCCATTGTAAACTCGTAGAAGTCAGTGAGCATCGTCAGGTTTCTGTCTGTCATTTTGATTATCCTCCTTGTTTGCCGATAATGGACAAAATGTGCTTTTGCTATTTTGCGACAAACAAATTGTTTTTATATTTTCCTAAGTATATTATAGCACTTTTGAAAAAATTTGCAATAACCCTTGACAATAAAGGCTCAAAGTGCTATCATTACATCAATTTTTTCAATTGTGAGGTTTAGCTATGAATTATGTAAGTACACGCGACAGAGCCCGTTTTGCCGATGCTCAGGAGGCAGTACTCAAGGGTACGGCACCTGACGGGGGTCTGTTTACAATGGACATTCTGCCCTTGTTCTGGCAAGATGATATAAACAAGCTTTGCACCATGAGTTATCAGCAGGCAGCCGCATTTATCCTCAAGAGGTATCTTGTAGGCTACCCCGAGCAGGAGCTTGAGGAGTACTGCAAGCTGGCATACAGCACGTTCTCCCATCCCGACGTAGCGCCTTTGGTCAAGCTCTCACGCAATCTCTATTCTCTGGAGCTTTTCCACGGCAAGACCTGCGCCTTCAAAGACGTTGCTCTGCAGCTGCTGCCCCATCTGATGGTATCTGCTGCCAAGCGCGAGGGCAAGATCCGCGAGACGGTCATTCTCACCGCAACTTCGGGCGATACGGGCAAAGCATCTCTGGAGGCTTTTGCCGACGTTGACGGCACCAGGATAGGTGTATTCTATCCTGACGGCGGCGTGTCTGACGTGCAGCGCCTGCAGATGACCACACAGAGCGGCGGCAACGTCAACGTATTTGCCATCGAGGGCAACTTTGACGATGCCCAGAGCGGTGTCAAGGCTATCTTTGCCGATACGGCTCTGCGTGAGCGTCTTATGGAGAGCGGTATTGCTCTGTCCAGCGCCAATTCCATCAACTGGGGCAGACTGGCACCTCAGATAGTTTACTATTTTTGGTCTTATACCCGACTGCTCAACAGCGGGGAGATCAAAATGGGCGACAAGATCGACGTCTGCGTGCCTACGGGCAATTTCGGTAATATCCTTGCCGCATATATCGCAAAAAAGAGCGGCCTGCCCATAGAGCGTCTTATCTGCGCATCCAATGCCAACAACGTGCTGACAGACTTCTTCAACACAGGTATTTATGACCGCAACCGCGATCTGCTCAAGACCGACTCGCCCTCTATGGATATTCTGGTCTCCTCCAACCTCGAGCGCCTGATATTCATGCTGGCGGGAGATGACGTGACAAGAGAGCTTATGGCTCAGCTGTCAAAGACCGGCAGGTATGAAGCTCCCGCAGACCTGCGCAAAAAGATCGTTGATGCAGGCTTCGGTGCTTTCTGTGCCGATGATGAAGAAGCATCCGGACAGATCAAAAAGACTTGGGAAGCCGTCGGATACCTGTGCGATACCCATACCGCAGTAGCATTGTGCGCCGCTCAAAAGCCGGCACAGCCGCCCGCCCCATGATAGTTGCCGCCACCGCATCTCCCTACAAGTTCGCGCCCGCCGTGCTCGAGGCGCTGACAGGGGAGAAGGTGACTGACGGTCAGCAGGCTATCTGCAGACTCGAAGAGACAACGGGCACCAAAGCACCCCGTCAGCTTGCCGAACTGTTCAGCAAAACCGAGCGCTTCAATACAGTTATAGCCAAGCAGCAGATGTCCGACTCGGTAGAAAACTGGATCAACACAAAATAACCATCTCAAACAGGAACTGATAATATGAAATACGTAATTTTTCTGGCAGACGGCATGGCGGATACGCCAAACGCCGCACTGCACAACAAAACACCCCTCGAAACCGCCGTCCACCCCAATCTTGACCGACTGGCAAGAGAGGGATATTTCGGCCTTGCCAAAACCGTGCCCGACGGTATGCCCGCAGGCAGCGACACCGCAAACCTGTCGGTATTCGGCTACGACCCCACCGTCTGCTACTCGGGACGCTCGCCCCTTGAGGCGGTCAGTATGGGCATTACTCTTGCTGACACCGACGTTACCTACCGCTGCAATCTGGTCACCCTCAGCGATGCCGCAAATATCGAAGATGCCGTTATGATGGACTACAGCGCAGGCGAGATCGACTCCGACAGCGCCCGCGAGCTGATCGAATGGGCGCAGCAGGAGCTTGCACATCTTGGTGTCAGACTCTATCCCGGCGTGTCTTACCGCAACTGCCTGCTTGTCCCCAACGGCGACAGAGGCGGCGAGCAGACCCCGCCCCATGACCTGTCCCTCAAGCCTGTCCGCGGCAAGCTGCCCGCAGGCGCCAACAGTGAGCTGCTCAGACGCATCAGCGAGTGGTCGTATCGCGAGCTTAAAAATCACCCCATCAACCGCTGGCGCGCCAAGTACAACAAGCCCGTCGCAAACTGCATGTGGTTCTGGGGCGAGGGCACTAAACCCGATATGCAGACCTATCGCGACAAGTTCGGCATTGAGCGCGGCGCGGTTATATCGGCAGTCGATCTGATCCAGGGCATCGGAAAGTGTGCAGGACTGGATGTTATCAAGGTCGAGGGCGCAACGGGCAACTATACCACAGATTTTGCAGCCAAGGGCAAAGCCGCCATAGACGCATTCAAAAACGGCGCAGAGTTTGTCTATATCCATGTGGAAGCACCCGATGAGTGCGGCCATCACGGTCAGGTAAAAGAAAAGGTCTGGAGCATCGAGCAGATAGACGAAAAGGTCATAGCACCCGTGCTTGAGTATCTTGACTCTGCAGGCGAGCCCTACGCAGCGCTTGCAATGCCCGACCATCCCACACCCCTTGATATCCGTACCCACTCGCCCGAGCCTGTACCTTTTGCGCTGTATTTCAGCGACGGCAGACTGGGCGCATCGGGTGCAGAATGCTACACCGAAGCTGCCGCCGCGGCAACCGGCGTATTCGAGGCAAAAGCCCACAGGCTGATGCAGATCATGTGCTCCAAATCCTGATAAAAACTACAGAATATGCAAGAAACCCTGTTCCGCTTGTGCAGAACAGGGTTTCTCGTTTGGGGAAAGAAAAAAGAGATAGTAAGATTTGACAAATGCTTACATATAATGGCAGCCGGTTTGCTTGCCCAGTTTGTCCATGCGCGCATCCAGCTCTGCGCTCAGCATGGCACACCTGAGCAGCTCCTGCGCCATTTCATCGGTAAAGGACGTGTCCTTTTTGTACCGCATCTGATGCTCCAGACTTGCCCATGAGTCCATGGATATGGTGCGAAGCTGCACCTCTACCCGCATGACCTTCTTTTCGTGGGCAAGAAATATAGGCACGGTCACAATAAGATGCAGGCTTCGGTAGCCGTTTGGCTTGGGATTTTGGATATAATCCTTTTTGCGCACCAGTGTGACGTCGTCCTGCTTGAGCAGTGCATCGGCAAGCATGTACACGTCGCTTTGAAAAGCGCATATCACACGCACACCCGCAACATCGGACAGATTTTCTTCGAGAGAGGACAGACTGATCTCCTTGTCCATGCGTCTCAGTTTTTCGATGATGCTGTAGGGCTTTTTGAGCCGCGCCTTGACGCTGCTGATTGGGTTGCGGTCAAGCTTGAGTGAGTATTCGGTGTTGAGCACGTTAAACTTGGTCTCAACCTCCATCATGGCACATTTGTAATATGCCATCAGCCGCGCAAAATCACTGCCGTTGACCTTTGCCCACTGAAGCATCTCGGTGCTCAGAAGTGTCTCAAGTCTGCTGTCTGACGGATTCTCCGGATAAAAAGTATTTTCACTCATAACAAAACTCCTTTACCTGATATTATGATACCCGATAAAGGAGCTTATTTCATCACGAAACAGTGACCGATGTATGAACTTTTTGAAAATGCCGTTATCCCATAACGATGCGTATCTCTCCGCTGTCGAGAGCGTGAGTCTGACCGAGCTCGTCCTCGATAACAAGCCTGCCGCGCTCGTCTATATCCACAGCGCGGGCGCGCTTGAGTGTGCCGTTTTGGGTATAGTCGACAGTTTTGCCGATGAGTATGCTGTGGCGGCGATACTCTTCCATACAGCTGCGTTCACCGCCGCTTATCATGTCGGCAAGCTCTGTGAATATCCCGGCGGCAAGCTGGGAGGGATCGATACTTTTGCCCAGACTTCCCGCACCCGGCAGATCGGCAGGGAAGACCTCTGTGGTCATATTGATGCCGATGCCCACAATGACTCTGTCCGAGTCAGCCTCGGTGAGTATGCCTGCGATCTTTTTGCCCTCAAGATACAGATCGTTGACCCACTTGATGCCCGCGGATATATTGCACAGCCTGTCGATTGCACGGGCTGCTGCAACAGCCGCCGCCGCCGTCAGCGAGAACTCATAAGCCTGCATGGGAGTCATAGGCAGAACTATGCTCATGTACAGTCCGGTATCGGTGGGGGAGTAGAAGGTGTGTCCCTGCCTGCCGCGCCCCGCGGTCTGTGCCCGTGCACAGATAATGCCCAGAGACATAGTTTTGTCCTCTTTTGCCCGCGTGTTGGTCGAATCAACGACGTCATAGACATAAACCTCCGCATCGGCATAAGCAGGGGATATGAGATTTTTGATCTTTTCGGCACTAAGCATCCTCTCACCGCCTTGGCACTATGTTATCATACTGATTATAACAGAGATTAAGAATAATTCAATGAAAACGCGATGATAATCATCACTTTGCAACGAACAAAAAAACGACAGGCACAAAGCCTGTCGTTATTTGGAGCGGATTACGAGACTCGAACTCGCTACCTCCACCTTGGCAAGGTGGCGCTCTACCAGATGAGCTAAATCCGCATCAACAGTTTTGAATTATACACGATAAACTCTTGTTTGTCAACACTTTTTCGAAAAAAATATTGAAAAACTTTGCAAGATATTATAGAATATATCCAAACCTGTTTGGGAGATGAATACAATGAACAGAACGGACAAGATCAACTATTATCTGGATATCGCACAGACCGTGCTCGAGCGCGGCACCTGCCTCAGACGCAACGTAGGCGCTATAATCGTCAAGAACGACGTTATCATTTCCACCGGTTACGCAGGCGCACCCCGCGGAAGGGCAAACTGCACCGATCTGGGCTATTGCCGCCGTGTTCAGCTTGGCATCCCCTCGGGTCAGCGCTATGAGCTTTGCCGCAGCGTCCATGCAGAAGCCAACTGCATCATCGCCGCCTCCCGTGAAGAAATGCTGGGCTCCACCCTGTACCTTGCCATGGTGGATGCGCAGACAGGGGAGATAGTCCCCTCGGCAAGCCCCTGCAGCATGTGCCGCCGCCTGATCATCAACGCCGGTATCGAGGAGGTCATTGTCCGCACCAGCAAGACCGAGTACAAGCGCTTTGCCGTTGCCGATTGGATAGACAACGACGACACCCTCCCCGAGGAAAAGGACGAATACCACGGCGACAAAAAATAACCCCGACAATATACAAAACTCCGCCCGACTCGGGCGGAGTTTTTGCGTGTTTTGGTCAAATGGTGAAGCCAAACTGCACTCCCATAGCAGTGTTGCGTGCCAGACACACGCCGCCGTGGAGCAGAACAATGTTCTTGACTATAGCAAGCCCCAGTCCCGTACCCACGCTTGAACGGGACTCGTCGGTGCGGTAAAACGCATCCCATACCTTGCTCAACGCGTCTTTGCTCATTGGCTGGCTTTCGTTTTCCACCGTAAAGCTTACCCCGCCTTTGTCGTTGAGCACTCTGACTATGATCTTTCCGCCCTGAGGGGTGTACTTTATTGCGTTGCTTGCCAGATTTTCCACCGCCTGAGTGATGCGTGCGCGGTCTGCATTGAACTCAAAATCTTTTGGGAACACGTATTCTATCCTCAGCTCTTTTTCCTGCGCCAGCATATCCAGCCGCCCGAATACTTCTTTCGTCACCTCGATCAGCGAAAACGGCTCGCGACTCAGCTTGACCCTGCCCGCCTCCAGCCTTGACAGATCAAGCATCTGCAATACCATCAGGTCGGTGCGCTGCGCCTCATGCAGTATCACGTCAATGTATTTGTCTCTCTTTTCCTCGGCGATATGCTCTTTTATACCCTCGGCATAGCTGTGTATGACCGCAAGGGGAGTCTTGAGCTCGTGAGCAATATCCGATACCATACGTCTGCGGTTTTCCTCTGCCGTCTTTGCATAATCCAAAGCTGCATTGAGCCGTGAGATCTCATCCTGCAGCTTTTGTTTGGCCTTTCGGCTGTTTATGAATCCCTCCTGCAGTTTGTTTCCCTCATACCACCTGCGCGAGCGATAATGCTCGATATCGGCAAAAGGATCCTCACTGCACAAAGCATCACACACCACCTGCATAGGCTTTATCAAATGCCGCCTGATAATAAGCAGGATCACAGCTGCGATCACAGCCGTAAGCAAAAAGCTTACGGTATACACGTGCCTCAGATCCAGCATAGCCGTCAGGGTAGGGGTGCAGCGTACCAGAGCCAGTCCGTAATAATTAACGCTTGCTCCTTCATATACAAACGGGAGAGCACTTTCACCTATATCACCGCCTGCAGTGTAACTATAATACACGCTGGGGATTATGGTCGTCATGCTGAGGGAGTATTCTTTTTCATCCGCACGCAGAGTTCTGTCTGCAAGATCAGGCCCCAGTTTTTGTGCCAGTTCGGTCAGGCTTTCGTATTTTTCGCCCATATAGCTAAAGGCGTGTGAGGGTTTTGCCAGACACATATCAAAGGAGTCGGTGTATATCGAGACCTTTTGCACCCCATCTACAGCGGCATCGGGGTCTTCGTATATCGTGTTCCATTCCAGATCCTGAGTGCGGGCTGCATACCAGACCCTCAGAAAATCCGGACGGTCAGCGCTGTCGTCCCACTGTTCGTATTCTCCGATATAGGCTATTTTTGTTGGTATAAACTCCTCCTCCTGCATGTATCCCTCTACCTTCAAGCCCTGGGCGAGAGAACGAAGTTGCGAGGAGGATTCTATATCAATACTCAGCTTATCCCTCTTAAAGGGTACCTTGATATATTTTCCGCTTGGAAATGTGTGGTTATCCAAAGTGTTCCACTCTTCTTCGGTAAAATAGTGGAAATAAATAAAGTCCTCGTTGCTGCTTGCTATAATATTTCCATCACCGTCAAAAAGAACGTATAGAAAATCACATATATCCTCAAAAGCGATCTCGGGCCGCCGCTCCTTTACAAACGGAATGTTTACTCCTTTATAGAAGTTCGATTTGATACTGTAATCATCCCCTCGGGATGCCTGTGCCAGGACTTCCCAAATACGGTTGTTTCTGTAGTTTTCGGTTTTTGCATCCAGTTCCAGGGTGTACTTAGTGTTGAGATCCAGAGCTCGGGTCAGGCCGGATGAATACTCGGCGTACCTTTCCAAAAACGGCTCTGCGGCATACTCCGCAGTCACCGCCGTCAGGCAGTACATTCCCGCTGCCCATACAATAAGCATACCCACAGCCACTATCAGGCTTATCATAGTCATAGACTTGGGCAGACGGGGAGTGCGGTCAATCTTTTTTCTTGCCATACTCAGCCCTCCATTTTGTACCCGGCCTTGATGACCGTTTTGATGCAGTCGGAGTATTTGCCCAGTTTTTCGCGCAGCCGCCTGATATGTGTGTCAACCGCGCGGTCTTCGCCCTCGTAGTCATAGCCCCAGCATTTTACAAGCAGCTGCTCACGGCTGAGCACTATATTCTTGTTCTGCATCAGGCATTTGAGCAGGGCAAACTCTTTTGGCGTGAGCATGACCTCGTTTTTGCCCGCAAAGACCCTGCGTGTACTTGTTTCCAGCACTATTTCGCCGCAGTCCATCCGCTCACCGAACACCACCCTGCGCTGATTGCGCTTTATGAGAGCTTCGGTCTTGGCATAAAGCACCGACAGCGAAAAGGGCTTGGTGATATAATCGTCTGCGCCCAGCTCAAAGCCCAGCAGCTTGTCCTCTTCATCCGACAAAGCGGTCAGGAATATGATCGGCACGTCACTGCTGCGTCGAAGAGCGCGGCAGACCGACAGGCCGTCCAGCTCGGGCATCATAATATCCAGCAGCACGGCGTCAAACTCCTGTTCGGAGATAATTTGCAGAGCCTCAACGCCGTTGCAGGCCTGAGTCGGAATATCCCCGCGGCTGTGCATCAGGTCGCATAGCACCTCGCGCAGCTTGGGTTCGTCCTCGACTATGAGTATTCGGTAATTCATGCTTTTTCCCTCCCTTTGCCTGCAGTATACTATGCCGATGTGTATTCTCTGTGTCATTTTGAAACTATTATACCATATATTTTGCCAAACAAAAACGGATACCCGATATTTTCGGGTATCCGTTTTATACTCAGCAGCGGTTTTTGCCGCCGAACTTGTCCTTTGCTCTCCGCTGG
>JAFYMQ010000100.1 GCA_017556565.1 Clostridia bacterium
GCAAGACCGCTTGAGTCACTCATAGTCTGCTGATAGGACGCAAACTTGGGGATTATCAGCCGCTCTGCGGTCGAGCTCATATTGTAGTAGTCGGCACTTGTGTAGTAGTATTCCGAATCGGGCACGTCATACTTGCCGTTCAAGGGCGCACCTCTGCCATAGGACGGCTCATACAGCGAGCCGCCGTAGCTGCCGTCAGCATTGAGTATCAGATGAATACCCGTGTCGGTATCCTCCGGCTCGGCGGTGTCGGTGTCGATATCGGGGGAGCTGCCATCCTGAGAAATATCCGCGGGAGTATCCGCAGTCGGTGCATCGGGGGAGGGGGCAGGCTCGGGCAAACGTCCGATGCCAAAAATCAGCAGACCGGCAATAATGCACAAAATCACTCCGCCCACGATCATGGTAAAAGTCCTTTTGCCTGTATTCATCCATGCACCTCCGTAAAAAATAATGTGAAAGTTAGCCCCGTCTTTTGCAGGATTTTTTACATTATAACATATAGTCTACCAAAAAGATAGTATAAAAATGAAAAATCTTTATAGTTTCCCGTTTCTTTGCCAAAACCTGATTGTTATAGGTGTGACAACGGTTTTGCGCCTATTCTACCCACGGTAGAGAGCCGTTCTACCCACAGGAGTGACTGCCGCAGCAGGTGTAGGTGGACTGCCCGACGTCGGTTATGGTATGATTTTGTCTAACAAGCGAAAGGATACAGCCCACATGAGAAACGTAAAGATCGTTGCAGATTCCTCTGCAAACCTTACCCATCTGGACAGCGCACCCTTTGACGTAGCACCCCTCAAGATCATCACCGCTCAGCGCGAGTTTGTGGATGACAGCCATCTTGATCTTGGGGAAATGATAGAATATTTCGAGTCCTACAAGGGCAAGTCTCACACCTCCTGCCCCAATCCCGAGGATTGGCTGCGTGCCTTCGGCGATGCCGAAGAGGTATACTGCGTAGCCATCACCAGCGGTCTGTCGGGCAGCTATAACGCCGCCTGCGTGGCAAAAAATCTGTACGAGCAGGCTCATCCCGACAGACGGGTATACGTCATAGATTCTCTGTCCGCAGGCCCAGAACTGACCCTGATGGTCGAAAAGATCGCATGTCTCATTGCAGAGGGCAAGACCTATGAGCAGATCTGCCAAATTATGCCCGACTACACAAGCAAAACCGGACTGGTATTCATGCTTGAGTCGCTCAACAACTTTGCAGCCAACGGCAGAGTATCGCCCGCCGTTGCCAAGATCGCAAGCGTGCTGGGCATCCGTATAGTCGGCAAAGCCAGCGACGAGGGCACACTCGAGCCCACCGACAAATGCCGCGGCGCCGAAAAATCCCTGACCGCCATACTCAAACGGCTCAAAGAAAGCGGCCTCAAAAACGGCAAAGTCCACCTTGCCCACTGTATGAACGAGCCCGCCGCAAAACAGCTCAAAAAGATGATAGAAGCCGAACTCCCCAACGCAGCCGTCACCATCGGCATCAATCTGGGTCTGTGCAGCTACTACGCCGAAAAAGGCGGCCTGCTGGTGGGGTTTGAAAAGTTTTAAGGACAATTACCGAATACTGCAATAAAGAAAAATTGACATCCTGCTTGTGCAAGGATGTCAATTTTTGTATTGGATGATAAAAATGTGTTAAATGATCTTCAAGTTACACTTATTTGGACTCACTTAATAATACAACGCACATATTTTAGAGATTGAGGTGCAAACGTAGAAAGGAGTTACTCAACCTCTACCAGTTCGATGTGGAAGTTCAGGTCCTTGCCTGCCATTTCATGGTTGGCATCAAAGGTAATGGTAGAATCATCACGGGCAGTCACCTTGACAGGCATAGGCTGGCCATCGGCGGTATGCAGGACAACATCTTCGCCGACACTAAGAGCTTCACTGCCGGGCAGCTGGCTGATCTCCACAGTGAAGATCGCGCGAGGATTGGGATATCCATACGCCTGGTCGGGGGTCAGATGAATGTCGATGCTCTGACCGACTTCCATATTGGCGACAGCCTGATCATAGCCGGGGATCATCATACCTACTCCACAAATGAAATCCAGGGGCTCGCCGCGCTCATAGGAAGAATCAAAGACGGTACCGTCGTTCAGTGTGCCACGGTAGTGGGTTTTGCAGCGCTTGCCCACATTGGGACCTTCGATGCTGGGGCGTGAGTGGCATCCGCCACAGCCGCCGCTACAACCGCAACCACCGCCGCAACCACATTCGTCGCCATGTTCATGGTGATGGTCACAGTTGACGCCGGCGGATACGAGTTCGCCGTTCAGATAGGCGTTGACTGCTGCATCTGCATCGCCCTGTGCACCGGAACAGATTTCAATACCGGCATCGGAAAGGGCGGCCTGAGCACCATCACCGATACCGCCGCACAGCAGAATGTTCACGGAAAGGTCGGTAAGAAAGTTTGCCAGAGCATCATGGCCGCTGCCGTTGGTACCGATGATCTCGCTGGAAACAATCTGACCGGCCTCAATTTCGTACAGTTTGAAGTTTTCGGTGTGGCCAAAGTGCTGGAAAACTTCGCCGTCAGCAAATGGAACTGCAATTTTCATGGATAATTCCCTCCGTTATTTGTACTAAAAGGATTGTACTCCAATTCATGGCCAATTGCAACGGTAAAAAATGTAGGGCGTTTGTTTAGAGGCGATCGTGTGAAGATTCATAGTCGTCCAGCCGGCATCATAAATTGTTCGAATCTCCAAGAGAAACAAAAAAGCAGGACAACATAAGCTGTCCTGCTTTTCTGGCAAAGTATGATAATTTTGCTCCGTTTCATTTCGGTTTCACAGAGTTTCAAATCCAAAGTGAAACTCTGCGGAAAATGTGAAACTCTCCACGCTGCGTGAAACTATCAGTCAAGGTCATTCTGGGCCTTGACTTTTTTGCATTTCAGAGCGAATAGTATGACACCCTTTTATGGAAGGAGTGGTCATATGACGCACGAACAGGCGCTCAGCGAAACGCACTACCGTCTATGCAAATTTCTGCTACAAAATTTACGGGAGGCTGGACTCATCAGTGCCGAAGAAGAAAGCAAATGCCGATCACGCTTGATTCAGGAGATAC
>JAFYMQ010000101.1 GCA_017556565.1 Clostridia bacterium
CCTGCTGTTCGGACTGTATCTGGTAGTGTTCGGTATTTCGTTCTTCGTGCCCGATGCATTTTTGGCAGTGTCCTTTGACTCGGGCGGCGTTACCACCGGCCCTATGACCGTTCCCTTTATCATGGCGCTGGGCGTCGGTGTTGCATCAAGCCGTAGCGACAAGGAAGCCGAAAACGACTCCTTCGGTCTGGTCGCGCTCTGCTCGGTAGGCCCCATCATCGCGGTGCTCATACTGGGCATGATATTCAAGCCTGACTCGGGCGACTACGTACACGAAGCCGTCATAGAAGCCGCAAACTCGGCGCAGCTCTGGGGATATTTCAGTCACGCATTCCCCGAGTATTTCAAAGAAGCTGCCGTGGCTCTCGCGCCTATAGTAGTGTTCTTTTTGATCTTCCAGATAATCGTCATCAAGCTCAACCGCACCCAGCTGATCAAGATCGTGATCGGTGTACTGTATACCTATCTGGGACTGGTTGTTTTCCTCACCGGCGTCAACGTAGGCTTTATGCCCGTTGGCAGAATGCTCGGTCAGCAGCTGGCGCTCCATGAGTACAGCTGGATCATCGTGCCTCTGGGTATGCTCATCGGCTACTTTATCGTTGCCGCCGAGCCTGCCGTTCACGTGCTCAACAAACAGGTCAACATCATGTCCTCGGGCGCTATACCCGAACGTGCCATGTCCCTCGCTTTGTCTTTGGGCGTGTCGGCATCGGTGGGACTGGCATTTTTGAGAATTATGCTGGATATTCCCCTGATGTATTTCCTCATCCCCGGCTACGCACTGGCGCTGGCAATGACCTTTATCTCCCCGCCGATGTTCACCGCTATCGCATTTGACTCGGGCGGCGTTGCATCCGGCCCCATGACCGCAACCTTCCTGCTGCCCATGGCCATCGGCGCCTGCACCGCTCTGGGCGGAAACGTACTTACCGACGCATTCGGCGTCGTGTCCATGGTCGCTATGACACCCCTGATCGCTGTTCAGATCATGGGCTGCGTATTCAAACTCAAGGCTCGCAAGCAGGCTGCACCCGTGGCAGTTGCCGAAGAGATCATCGAACTTTTGTAAAGGAGGCGCAATATGGGCGGTTTGTACTGTATGATAACCATTGTCCGGCGTGAGCTGGGCGAGAGGTTTATGACGTTCTACAAGAAAAACGGCATCCGTACCCACATGGCATCTCTGTGCAACGGTACGGCTCAGCAAAAAACTCTTGACTATCTCGGTCTGGAAAAGACCGAGAAGATCATGATCACATCTTTCCTGACCGACGAGACCCGCAAAAAAGTCAGCCACGATCTTGTGTCCAAGATGCACATCGACGTGCCCGGCAACGGTATCGCAATGTCGATACCCATGGAAAGCGTGGGCGGCAAAAGCGCGCTGGAATACCTCGCACCCGGTCACGAACCCAAAAAAGGAGCTGAAAGAGACATGAACGCGACCCCCTACACACTGATAGTTGCAATAGCCGAAAGCGGCAGCACCGATACCGTCATGGACGCGGCGCGTTCGGCAGGCGCCCGCGGCGGCACAGTCGTCCACGCAAAGGGCACTGCAAACGACAAGATCACAAACAGCTTTTTCGGCGTAACCGTCGCCAGCGAAAAAGAAATGATCTATATCGTGTCCAAACGCGCCGACCGCGATATTATCATGAAATCCATTATGGAAAAGGCAGGAATGAACACCGATGCCAAAGCCGTGGTGTTCTCCCTGCCCGTTGACAGCGTGGTTGGCCTGCGCAGCCTGACAGACGCGGAAGTAAGTGAAGAGTAAGCATAATAAAACGCACGATGTATACCATCGTGCGTTTTGTTATGTAATGTTGAGGTAGTATTTGTCCAATTCCCATTTGAGCGGATTGGTATCTATATATTCCCATATTTTTGAGTAGTCCTCATCGTTGCGGATTATATGATCGTGAAAAGACCGCTGGAACAAATCTGCACCGGTGTGTTTTGTACTCAAAGATTTGATGCCTTTTACAATTTCCCCGTCATCCGCGCTTTTCTATATGCCTCACGATCGCTTCAAATGTCTCGTCGCTCAGATCGTGCTCGATCTTGCACGCGTCCTCCCGTGCGACCTCCTCGCTGACACCCAGCCTGACAAAAAACTCGCTGAGCACCTTGTGCCGCACGTACATATCCTCGGCAATACGCAGGCCGGTCTCGGTCAGGGTGATGAGTCCGTCTTTTTCCATGGTGATGTACCCATTTTCACGCAGGCGCTTGGTGGCATAGCTGACGCTGGGCTTGGTCACCCCAAGCTGCTCGGCAATATCCACCGATCGGATAAAACCGCGGCTTTTTTGCAGCACAAGCATGGCCTCCAGATAATCCTGAGCAGATTTTTGAATCTTCATGGGCATTCCACCTTCTTTTTTCACTGTGTTTTTCATAAGTTTAACATACAAAAGATTTTTTTTCAACCCGCATAAAAACTGTTGACAAAACAACCTTGCCGTGATACAATTACCGCAGTTAGATTACTCTAACTATCTTTTAAGCAGAGAAGTTAGACACCTCTAACCATTATATTTGCCAAATAGTTAGATACCTCTAACTCCAACGGAGGAATACACATGACAACACTCAGACAAGCAAAACCCGGCCAGACCGTCCGCGTCAAAAAACTCCACGGCGAGGGCGCACTTCGCCGCCGTATTATGGATATGGGCATCACCAAGGGCGTTGAGCTTTACGTTCGCAAGTTTGCCCCTCTGGGCGACCCCATAGAGATCATGGTGCGCGGCTATCAGCTGTCTCTGCGCAAAGCCGATGCCGAAATGATCGAGACCGAGTAACACAAGGAGCACAGGATATGAACAACACCTACACAATAGCGCTGGCGGGCAACCCCAACAGCGGCAAAACCACACTTTTCAACGCCCTGACCGGCTCCAACCAGTACGTTGGCAACTGGGCAGGCGTTACGGTAGAGAAAAAAGAAGGCCGCCTCAAGCGCTACCCCAACGTCACTTTGACCGACCTGCCCGGCATCTATTCGCTGTCGCCCTACACCCTTGAGGAGGTCGTCGCCCGCAACTATCTGATGAACGAGCGCCCCGATGCCATCCTCAACATCGTTGACGGCACCAATCTTGAGCGCAACCTGTATCTGACCACCCAGCTGCTCGAGCTGGGCATCCCCGTGGTCATTGCCATCAATATGATGGACGTAGTCCGCAAGAGGGGAGACTCCATAGACCTGCCCGTACTTTCCCGCGCACTGGGCTGTCCCATAATCGAGATCTCCGCGCTCAAAAACGACGGCATCGACGCCGCAGCCGATCTTGCCGTACAGACCGCAAAAGACGGCCTGCGCACCCACCGTCATATCTTCTCGGGTGACGTTGAGCACGCAATAGCACATATAGAAGAAGCCACCGTCCACCATATGCCCGAGACCCTGCAGCGCTGGTATGCGGTCAAAATCTTTGAGCGCGACAGACAGGTCATAGAGCAGCTGGGCATCTCCGAGGAGACACTCAGCCACATCGAGGCAGACATCCGCGACGTTGAGCGCCAGTTTGACGATGACAGCGAGAGCATCATCATCAACGACCGCTACGAGTATATCACCCGCACCCTGAAAACCTGCTTTGACAAAAAGAGCGCCAAGCGCCTCACCATCTCCGACAAGATAGACCGCATCGTTACCAATCGCCTGCTGGCTCTGCCCATATTCGTGGTGGCAATGTTTCTGGTCTACTACATATCCATCGGCTCTATCGGTGACTGGACGGTCGGATTTATGAACGACACCCTCTTCGGTGAGTGGATCATCCCCGCTGTTGCAGACTTTCTCACCGGAATCGGCGTTGCGCCCTGGCTGGTCTCGCTGGTTGCCGACGGCATCGTGGGCGGCGTAGGCGCAGTTTTGGGCTTTGTGCCTCAGATGATGATACTGTTTCTGCTCCTTTCGCTGCTTGAAGACTGCGGCTATATGTCCCGCGTAGCCTTCATCATGGACAGAGTATTCCGCAAGTTCGGTCTGTCGGGCAAAAGCTTCATCCCCATGCTGGTAGCAACCGGCTGCGGTGTGCCCGGAATCATGGCATCCCGCACCATCGAGCACGAACGTGACCGCCGCATGACCGTAATGGCCACCGGATTTATCCCCTGCGGCGCAAAAATGCCCATCGTCGGCATGATCGCAGGCGCACTGTTCGGCGGCAGCGCATGGGTGGCTACGTTTGCGTATTTTGTGGGCATCGCCGCCGTAATGATTACCGGCCTCATGCTCAAAAAAATCAAGCCCTTTGCCGGTGACTGCGCGCCCTTTGTCATGGAGCTGCCCTCTTACCACCTGCCCGTCCCCAAAAACATCGCCCGCACCACCTGGGATCGCGGCTGGGGCTTTGTCAAACGCGCAGGCAGCGTAATTCTGCTGGCAAGCGTGATCATATGGGTGCTCAACAGCCTGTCGCCGGAAGGCGGCATCCACTACATCACCGAGACCCGCGGCGGCGCATCGGTGCTTGAACTTATCGGCAGCGGCATCAGCTGGCTGTTTGTGCCCCTTGGCTTTGGCAACTGGCAGTCTGCGGTGGCAACAATTCTGGGTCTGGTGGCAAAAGAGCAGGTGGTAGGCACCTTCGGCACACTGTCCTCCATGGCTAATGCCGAGGCAGCCGCCGCAGGCGACGCCACCATGTACGCAACCATCGCAAAAGAGTTTTTCGGAAACAGCGGTCTTGCGGGAATATCCTTCCTGATGTTCAACCTGCTCTGTGCACCCTGCTTTGCTGCAATGGGCGCAATAAGACGGGAAATGAACGACTGGCGCTGGACAGCCGGCACGATCGGCTATATGTGCGTGTTTGCCTATGCCGTGTCGCTGATAACCTATCAGCTGGGAATGCTGATCCAAACCGGCACGTTCACAGTGTTCACAGGCATAGCCTTCGCCGTGCTGGCGGTTATTGTGTATATGCTCCTCCGCAAAAACAAATACCAAACAAAATAACGCCCCCGCTCTTGGCTCTCCCTCTGGGTAGCGAAGCGGCACCGACCCGCTCTTGGCTCTCCCTCTGGGTAGCGAAGCGGCGACGCGGTGTTGAATGACAGTCCGGTGGACTGTCAGACCCGCGGCGTGACCGAGCCGCAGCGAGACAGCTGTCACCGCAGGTGACTGAGAGGGTTGTAGGGACAGGCGTCCTCGACTGTCCAAAAAGTTGTAGGGCGGGGGCTTGCTCCCGCCGCAAAAACACGCTTTCCA
>JAFYMQ010000102.1 GCA_017556565.1 Clostridia bacterium
AAATGAATGAAAGTTTAAAAAAGTATATAGTCACCACGCCCGCAGACAACAAACTGCCAATTATGCAATACGGCTCATTCGTGCAGATGATATACAGAATAAACGAGCTGGGAATACTCCAGCGCATACCAAACTACTCTGCACAAGGCCGCAATATTATGGGTATCGAGGACAGAACCGGTCTCAACAGCGCCGATATAGACCGGATTTTCAGAGATATAACCAACGAGATGAACAGACGGAGTTATTCAGGTGTTTTGCTGAATATCAGGCTTGATAATCTTGATATTGACAAAGCAGAAAAATTATGTTCACTGCTGTCTCAACGGAAGATACTGCATTTTTTGCCTGTAGAACTGGCACAACTGTCCAAAGACGCAAAAATCATTGTCCCCTCTTCGGTCAGCGGCGGGTCTGTAGCTGATATGATAAAAACAGTCACCGACAAATATACGCCATCGCGTACTTGTATAGAGATTATAAAATGCTGCCACGATTTTGAAATGCCTGCATACAAACCCGAGGGTACTATGCTGACAAAAGAAGCCATGCACAACCTGATGGAGCAATACTCTCCCCAATGCTTCTTTTCTTCCGATCTCGGGTGCAAATACTTTACATACAGGCAGGATGGGAAGGTACACTTTGTACTATTTGACGACCCCGAAACCGCAGCCTACAAAATCAATCTCGCCCAGTCTGCAGGTCTATTTGGCGTATTCCTGCTATACTCCGAATGGGGCGAAAACATAAATCAAATACTGTCTAACAGCCGATAAAAAAAGAGTTTGCGTGATAATCACGCAAACTCTTTTTATTCAAATACTGATTACAGCTTGGATACAACTGCTGCACATCTTGCACACAGTGTGGGATGCTCGGCATTAGCGCCTACGGTATCACTGTAGCACCAGCAGCGGTCACACTTGCCGCCCTCAGCAGTCTCAACAGAAGCATAAACCTCTGTATTGCTTGCACACTGCTTGCCGTTTGTGCCTGCCTTGACCTCGACCTGAGAAACGATGAGCATGGTCTTGAGGGTATCGGCAACTGCCTTGATCTCCTCAACAACGCTGTCACCGCACTCAAGTACGACCTTTGCTTCCAGAGGCTTACCGATCTTCTTTTCGGCACGTGCAACCTCAAGAACAGCATTGATATCGTCACGCAGAGCGATCAGCTTGTCCCACTTTGCCATCTGGTCGTCGGAGAGCATATACTCTGCAAAATCCTTGTTGAAGGTGTTGAGGATGATATGTCTCTTGTCGTCAGTGTCCTTGTGAGGCATTACCTGCCAGATCTCGTCGGAGGTAAATGCAAGAACGGGAGCGAACAGCTTGGTCATAGAATCAAGGATGATGTAGATAGCAGTCTGTGCGCTGCGGCGGCTGTTGCCGTTTCTCTCATCGCAGTAGAGTCTGTCCTTGATAACATCCAGATAGAAGTTGGACATCTCAACAACGCAGAAGTTGTTGATAGCATGGATAGCGGGATGATACTCAAACTCATCATAAGCAGCCAGAACGCGCTTGGTCAGATCATCCAGCTTGGTGATTGCCCAGCGATCCAGCTCTTCCATATCCTTGCCGCTGACAAGGTTGTTGGGATCAAAGCCGTCCAGGTTACCGAGGATGTATCTGCAGGTGTTACGGATCTTGAGGTAAACCTGAGTAAGCTGCTTGAAGATAGTATCGGAAACTCTGACGTCTACGTGGTAGTCGCTGCATGCAGCCCACAGACGGAGCAGGTCTGCACCGTACTTGTTGATGATTTCTTCGGGAGCGATGGAGTTGCCCAGAGACTTGTGCATTGCCTTGCCCTCGCCGTCAACAACCCAACCGTGGGTAAGAACAGCCTTGTAGGGAGCGCCGCCGCCAAGTGCGCCTACTGCAGCAAGCAGAGAACTCTGGAACCAGCCTCTGTACTGGTCAGCGCCTTCGATATATACGTCTGCGGGCCACTCATCGGCATTGTCGCGAAGCAGGCTTGCGATATTGGTGGAGCCGGAGTCAAACCAGCAGTCAAGAGTATCGGTCTCCTTCTCGAAGTGCTTGCCGCCGCAATGGGGACATACGAAGCCTTCGGGCAGGAGCTGATTTTCGTCATACAGATACCATGCATTGGAGCCTTCCTTGGCAAACAGACCTGCGATATGCTCGATGGTCTCATCGTTGCAGATGGGCTTGCCGCACTCCTTGCAGTAAATTACGGGGATAGGCAGACCCCAACGACGCTGACGGGAGATACACCAGTCTGCACGCTCACGGATCATGCTGGTGATTCTGTCCTCGCCCCATGCAGGCAGCCAACGTACTGTGCTGCAGGCTTTTACTGCGTCTTCCTTGAATGCCTCAACAGAGCAGAACCACTGAGGAGTTGCACGGAAGATGATGGGATTCTTACATCTCCAGCAGTGAGGATAGCTATGGACGATTTCCTTGCTTGCGAACAGAGCGCCGGTCTCCTTCAGGTGCTTGAGGATAGCGTCGTTGGATTCGTCAAACTTCATGCCTGCAAACATGCCTGCATCTTCGGT
>JAFYMQ010000103.1 GCA_017556565.1 Clostridia bacterium
GCTCGGGAAAGTTCGGGAAAGTTCGGGAAAGTTCGGGGGTTTTCAGGAAAGTTCGGTACTTTTCGGGGGTTTTCGGGATTTCTCGCCCTTTTTCGCGGTTATTTGACAACTGTGAGCCTGCCGTTTTTCAGCTCAAGCTCGTTTGATGCAACATCCCGCGCCGCGCTCTTGTGGGATATGATGATAACCGTTTTGCCCAGAGTTTTGAGATTTTCCAGCAGGTTTTGCTCGGTCTTGCCGTCCAGCGCCGAGGTAGGCTCGTCAAGCAGCAGCACCGGTGCGCCCGAATATATTGCCCGAGCCACCGCGATGCGCTGAGCCTGACCCTCGCTGAGGGCGCTGCCCTCGCTGCCTATGGGTGTGTCCGCGCCCTGAGGCAGAGCGGACACGAACCCGTCGCAGCAGCTGATACGCAGGGCATCTTCAAGCCTCCGCTCATCCCGCACAGCACCAAAGCACACGTTGTCCGCCACCGAG
This sequence comes from Clostridia bacterium, assembly GCA_017556565.1. GTDB lineage: Bacteria > Bacillota > Clostridia > Oscillospirales > Butyricicoccaceae > RGIG3513. The sequence goes on from JAFYMQ010000103.1 coordinate 478, forward strand.
CCGGAAAAGAGCATATTGCCCTGGGGCACGTAGGCAAACATACCGCGGCTGCCCTCATCCAGTCTGTCGCCGCAGTCGGTCACAATACTGCCCGCGTGGTCATACATACCCATCAGCAGCATAAACAGACTGGTTTTGCCCGCGCCGGTGGCGCCGCTTATCAGGGTGAAGCTGCCTTTTTCTATGGTGGCGCAGGCGTCTTTGAGCACCTCTTCCCTGCCGTAGCTGAAGGTGACGCGGTCTATAATTATGCTGCGCATTTTGTCGTAAATTTCCGATGTGTCCCGATTTTCCGCGAGTTCGGGGTCGGATTCAAGCTGCATGAGCCGTTCTGCCGAGGAGAGCATGGCATAATATCGGGGCATAATGCCGCTCAGCGAGGCAAAAGGCTGCTGCACCTGCGACACAAGCTGCAGCAGAGCCATCAGCGTACCAAAGGTCATGGCACTGTCACCGCGGGCAAGCCGAAGGGCACAGTATATCATCACGCCGATGTATGCGGCGCGGAAAAACAGTACGAACCCCGATGACACGCAGGTGGTGAGGCGGGCTTTTGCCATTCTGGCTTTCAGGTGGGCGGTCTGTCTGAGTTGTGCGCCTGCGGCTACGGTGGACTGTTTTGAGTAGGCTTTGATTATCGTGGCGCGATCGAGGGCTTCTTTGAAAACCGCACGGGTCTTGTCCTCTGCCTGCTGGGTGTTTTTGTGCAGGCGTTTGATATGGGGTCTGAGCAGGCGGCTGAGCAAGAACATCAGTCCGCCCATCAGGACAAAAGCTATTATCAGGTATCCGTCAAGCAGCCAGAGCACCCAGAACACGGCAATCAGTCGGGTGATCACCGCGGCGGCGGTGGGCAAAATACCGGTCACGCCGTTTGCCACCACGGCTGTGTCCGAAAACAGCCGATTGAGCACCTCGCCCGAGTGGGTGTCGCGGTCGGCTTGGCTGCGCTTACTCAGCGCTGCCTGCAGCAGGCTGTTTTGCAGCGACATGGAGAGTTTGCCGTTTACGCTCTCGGTCAGCAAATGTGAGAGAACAAACAGACCGATATGGGCAATCGCCACCAGCACAAGCAGCGCTCCCGCGCCAGAAGCGGCGGTCATACCGCTCTCTATTGCGGTGTCGATAAAGCTCCGCGACAGGTAGGCAAACGCCACCGCACAGACCGAGAGCAGTCCGTCACAGCCTACAAGCAGCACAATGCTGGCTGCGTGGGGTTTTATGCGGTTTTTTACCCAGCCTGCGGCTTTGTTTTTCACACTGACGCCCTCCGTTGCGGATAATTTCTGTACCTTTTATCATATCATAACAGGTGGCATAAGTCAAAAATTGATTTGCCCTCCCCTCTCCCGACCCCTGCGTGCAAAAAATCTGTACATCACACATCTGCTATGTTATAATATATTATGTATAGCTATAGCCAAAGGAGTTGAGGGCGTGATTTTCAAGGTTGCCGACCTGACGGTCGAAGCGCTGGGCGCATGCGACTTTGTGCGTGCCCTTTGCGCCGATTATATATGTACAGACCCGCCACGGCTGACTGTTCAGCTGCACCAAACCGATCCCGCCGCGCAGAGCATCGAGCTGCTGCGTCAAATCAACGATCAACTGATCGGGCAGGACACTTTTTTGATGCATTGTTCGGCGCTGGCGCTGGACGGTGAGGGGTATCTGTTTGCCGCACCTTCGGGGACTGGCAAGAGCACCCACGCCGCCATGTGGCGCAAGGTGTTTAAGCATCGGGTGACCATGATCAACGACGACAAGCCCTTTGTCCGCGTAAGCGACGGTGGGGTGTATGTTTTTGGCTCGCCGTGGAGCGGCAAGCATAATCTTGCCGCCAACACAAGTGCGCCCGTCAAGGCGCTGTGCTTTTTGAGGCGGGGCGAGCATGATTGCATCACGCGGCTTGAGCCACAGCAGGCGCTGGACGTGATATTTGACCAGCTGCCCCGATACCAAAACCCCAACCACACCGTCAGACTGCTTGAGCTGGTGGACAGACTGCTGACGACTACTCCCCTCTATATGCTTGAGTGCACCCCCACCGAAAAGGCGGCGCAGACGGCATATGACGGCATGAATGGAGACAGAATATGAAGATCAAGGACGGATTTATTCTCCGCACGGTGGCAGGCGCCAATCTGGTGGTTGCCGTGGGCGAGCGAAGCCGCGAGTTTAACCGAATGATGAAGCTCAACGACACCGCCGCATTTTTGTGGCGGCGGCTTGAAGAGGGCTGCACCGAGGAGCAGCTTGCCACAGCGCTGACGCGGGAGTTTGAGGTCACACCCGAGGTCGCCGCGTGGGACGCGTCGGGGTTTGTCTTGTCGCTCAGGGAGGCAGGCGTCCTTGACTGAGCAGGTACTGTTGCGGGATTTGTATCCCGTTATTGCCGAGGTCATGGCAAGCGGCGGCGAGTTTACATTCTCTCCGTCGGGCGAAAGTATGCGCCCCATGCTGCTGCCTGAGGATTGCTCGGTGACCATCGCACCGCCCTGCGGCAGGCTGAGCAAATATGACCTGCCCCTTTATCGGCTGCCTGACGGGCGATTTGTCCTGCATCGGGTGATCGGCGTGCTGCCCGACGGTTACGTCTGCCGCGGCGACGCAGTTGTGGCAAAAGAGCGCGGCATACTTGATAGTCAGATCGTGGGCGTGATGGTCAGCTTTGAGCGCCGCGGCAAAAAATACCCGGCAGCATCCCCTATGTACCGACTGTATGCACGGGTGTGGACGGCGCTGCCCTTTTTGCGCAGGTTTGTGCTGCTCGGCGACAAACTCAAGAGGAAAATCGGCTGATTTTTTAACCATGTCAGCCATGTATATATCAGATTGTGAGGTCAGAGAATGAAAGAGGTCGAAATATCCCTGCAGGATCTGTATTCGCTGTTTATGCGCAAGCTGCGGTGGATCGCGGTCATTACCGCATTGTCCATCGTGGCGGCTACGCTGTTTACGTTGTTTTTTATCACGCCTATGTATACTTCGTCGGTCACTATGCTGGTCACCAGCTACGGCGACCGCTCCAATGCAAGCGTCAACTACACTGAGATCGAGGCATCACGCAGCCTTGTCAAGTCCTACTCCAAGCTGATCACCAGCAGCCGCATACTGTCGCAGGTGGCAAGCGAGCTTGAGAACGAGTTCACCGTTGCCCAGCTGCGTTCTATGATGTCGGTGCAGACCCTCAGCGACACTCAGATCATCGTGGTGGACGTGGAGACCGCCTCCCCCGAACTGTCGGCAAAGGTGGGCAACGCACTTGCCGACGTGCTGCCCGGTGAGATCGCCAAGATGGAGATCGGCGGCAAGGTAGACATCATCGACTATGCATACGTGCCCACCTCTCACTCCTCCCCCAACCTGATGCTCAATCTTGTGATCGCGGCGTTCGTGGGCGCCGGGGCAAGCTTCGCCTTCTTCTTTATTGCCGAGCGGCTGGACACAACGGTGCGCGAGGAGGAGGATCTGACCGACAACTTCAAGGATATTCCCATACTGGGCACTGTTCCGCCCCTTGACCCCAATGCCGAAAGTATGAAGGGAGGCGCAGCCAAATGAGCAAAAGATCCCGTCTTGCAAGCTTTTTCAGCCCTGATCCCAAGCCAAAAGTCAACGTAAAAAGCTCGGCTTTTCACAAAAAAGATCTGCAAAAGCTGCTCAGCGACAAAAGTCCCTTTGGCGTAAAAGAAAGCTACGGCGCTATCCGTACCCAGCTGAACTTTGCACGCAAGAGTGAAAAATGCCCCGTGTTCGCGGTCACCAGTATGACCCCGGGCGACGGCAAGACCATCAACTGCATCAATATCGCCATCAGCTTTGCCAAGCTTAACAAGCGGGTGCTGATTATCGATGCCGATATGCGCAATCCCACCGTACACAAGTTCTTCTCCCTGCACGCGGCCAACGGTCTCAGCGAGCTGCTGGCAGGTTTTGCAACCGCGGTCAATTTCAAGACCACCAATGTGGACAACCTGACCGTTCTGACCTCGGGCGACACGCCCCCCAACCCTGCCGAACTGCTCAACTCGGAGCAGATGGACAAGCTTTTGCGGCTTGTGAGGGAGCATTTTGACTATGTTTTTGTAGATACGCCGCCCGTTTCGCTGGTTACCGATGCCACCGTTCTGGCGCAAAAGGTCACCGGCTACGTTATCGTGGTGCGCCCCGGCCGCAGCGATCTGGGTGATCTCAAGCGCGGCATCGGCTCGCTTCAGGCGCTGGGCGCTGCCATCAGCGGATTTGTGTGCAACGATGCCGACGACAGCGTACGCAACAGCCGTCGCGCCTACTACAAGAGCTATTACTACAAGCGGTACGGCTACAGCTATGAGCAGTATGCCGCCGCCGGTGAAGCACGCGATGATGATTGATTTTCATGCCCACGTCCAGCCGGGCGCCGACCATGGCTGCACGGGCAGCGATATGGCACAGGCTCAGCTGACGCTGGCGCGGGATGCGGGGATGGGCGCTTTGGTGGCGGTGTCACACTACTACCCCATGCGTGACGATTTTGCCGACCATCTGCGCCGCCGTGAACGTGCCGCAAGCAAGCTGCAGGCGATAGCTGCGGCAGACGCGAGCCTGCCGCGGGTGTTTTGCGGCAGCGAGGTCACACTTTGCCCCGGTCTTGACAGACTTGACGGGCTGGAAAATCTGTGTATCAGCCGAACAAATGCCCTGCTTGTGGAAATGCCCTCGGGCAAATGGAGCACCAAGCTGACCGATACCCTCGAGCGCATCAGGTATGAACGTGGGCTGGATATCCTGCTTGCTCACGCCGAGCGATATGATGCCGCAGACGTTGAGCAGCTGCTCATGGGCGGCTACCCCTGCCAGCTGAACTTTGATGCATTTGCCCGAATGTTCGGCACACGCAGACTGCGGACATGGGCGCAAAAAGGCTGGGTACACGCACTGGGCAGCGACATACACGGAGTGCAGGTGGGATACAAGCATCTGCCAAAAGCGCAAAAGGTGCTCGGCAGGCAGCTGACAGAAGAAATATGGATGCAAAGCGCCCGCTTGTTAGGTCTTGAGGTGAAAAAATGAGCACAGCTGCAAAATATCTGCTGACATTTTTGACCGCGATGGTGCCCGTCATCGAGCTGCGCGGCGCGGTGCCGCTGGGCGTGGGTATGGATCTGCCCCTGCTGCCCGTACTGATCGTGGCGGTGGTGGGAAATATGCTGCCCGTGCCCTTTATCGCGCTGTTTATACGCAGGATATTTGGGTTTTTGCGGACAAAAAGCCACAAGCTTGACCGAATGGTGTCGAAAATTGAAGAACGCGCCCGAAAAAAGGCGCGCAAAATCAAAAAATACGAAACCCTCGGTCTGTTCATACTGGTCGCTATCCCCCTGCCAGGCACGGGCGCATGGACGGGCGCACTGATCGGCTCACTGCTGAATATAAGGCTGAAATGGCTGTTGCCTGCCATTCTTGCAGGCGTGGTCACCGCAGGCGTGATAATGTGCATTATCTCCTACGGCGCCGGCGCCCTGATCGGTATAGTGTGACAGGCGCGCCTCTATACACCTATCGGTGTAGTGTGTATTGCGGGGTTTTACTCCGCACCAAAGCCTCCCTCCGTGATGCTTCCGTATCAAAATAGTAAGCAAAAATCCTCCCTATGATAAATCATCATAGGGAGGATTTAATGTTTTTTGATGCCCCGCTTGCTCTCGTCATTTTGTTTTGGGGAATGTATTCGGGCGGCAGAGGGCTGACTTACCTACGGGATCATCGGCGTATCCGCTTCGCTACCCTACTGCGTGCCACAGTCGTAGGGTCGGGTCTCTGTGCCCGCCCGCGCTATCCAATCTGTCCGCAGGACACCTACACTGAGGCTTCCCCTTGATGGGTAGCCAAGCTTTCACCTCATCCACCGCTAAAGCGGTCCCCCTTCTCCCGCCGGAGAAGGCATACGGGGACGAAGGTTGCGGGAGGCAGAGGGCTGCCTCCCCTACGGGATCATCGGCGTCGCCGCTTCGCTACCCACCGGAGAAGGCATACGAGGGGAGATAGCCTATACAGACAACGAAAAAACAGGGCCGAAGCCCTGTTTTTTCTGTATGAGAACTTATTCAGTTAACTCTTACTTAACCAGATCGATGATGATGTAGCTGAACTCGTTGTTAGCATCGAGGACGTACTTGATGTTGTTGTTAAAGACGCTGTTGGTCTTCTTAGCAACGATCAGGTTGTCAACGGTACCTACGGAGTAAGCATCGCCATTCTTCACGATGATCTTGCAGTTGTCTGCGAAGTAGTTCTTAGCGTTGGTGCCCTTGATCTCTACGAGAGATGCAGCGTCAGCGCCAGCGTACTTAACGAGCAGCAGGTCAGCAACCTTAGCCTGTACGGAGCCCTCAGCCCAAGTCTCAGCAGCAGCAGCGGTTACCAGGCCGTCAACAACGGTCAGGTTGTAGATGGTGCCCTTAGCAATGGTCAGAGCGGTGGTAGCAGCAGCCTTGTACTGTACGGGAGCGCCAGCATTGTTGAGGTCAACAGCGGTGAAGATCTGGAAGATCTTGTCGCCCTCTACAACGTACTCGGGAGCGGAAGCAGCAACGATGTAGGGAGTGGTGGTTGTGGTGGTGGTTGTGGGAGCCTTGTAGCTGTAGTCAGCAACAACCAGCAGAGCCTCGCCGATAGCAGCATCGGTAGCAGCCAGAACCTTGGTGGTGTAGTTGGTGCCCTTCAGGTCAGCCAGCTTGATAACCTTGTAGGAAACTACGCCCTTATCGTTGGTGTACTTAGCGAATACCAGAGTATTCTCGGTGCCCATGATGAAGGTGTCGCCGAACAGGGTGTTGGTGGTGTCGTACTTCTTGGTCAGACCCATAGCCTTGTTAGCTTCAACAGTCTGAGCCTTCTCGCCGTTTACATAGAAGTCAACCTTGTCAACATCAGCAAAGCCCTTCTTCAGGATCAGCTTGCCGTTGGTGGACAGTTCGTACTCGTAAACAACGCCAGCGTAAGTGGTGTCAAATGCGCCGGTGCCGAAGAACAGGTTTGCGGTGGACCAGTAGGACTTGTTCTTCAGAGCGTTAGCATCGGTCTCCAGCTCGAACATAGCGATAGCGCCGTTAGCCAGCATGACCTTTACCTTGTAAGCGTACTTGGTAGCAGCGGGAGTTACATTGCCCCACTCGTCAACATTGGAGCCTTCGATAGCAACCTTAGCACCGTCGATGACGTACATCAGGTTTACGGGCAGCTCGGTGGGAGTGGTGGGAGTGGTGGTGCCGGTCTCAGCAACATACTTCTCAGCCTTGACAACATACTTGCCATCGGTGTAGAGAACTACGGTTTCCTTCAGGTTGGTGTAAGCTGCCAGGTATGCAGTCTCCAGAGCGCCGGTAGCGTACTCATACTGAGCGCCGCCAACGGTAGCCTTAGTGCCGGAGATACCGGTGAATGCGCCAACAACTACGTCAGCGGGAGCAACAACGACCTTGCCGGTCAGAGTGTCAACGGTGTACTTAGCAACGATGTCCTTCTTCATGGTGCCGTTAACGGTGAACTTAGCAGTGTTGCTTACGTCAACAGCGTAGTCGCCGATGGAGAAGTCGCCCTTGGTTGCTTCTGCGGTGGAGATGGTGCC
>JAFYMQ010000104.1 GCA_017556565.1 Clostridia bacterium
AAAAAAAGAATCATCCCCCTGATCTGCCTGATTATCGTTTCTGTTGCCGTGTTATCACTACTTATGCTTAACTGTGGGGAATCGGAACATACCGAGCCATCTCTGCAGGAGGTTTACGACGAGATAAATGCTGCCCGTTCTGCAGTACGCAGGCTTAAAACACCCGAGACCGAGAAGTATTTTGTCAGCGGTGCTCCAGAAGCAATATACGCCATCCAAAACTGCGTTATTTCATACGAAGATAACCAAATAAAAGTGATACTGAACTATCTGAACGACGGCAGACTCAAAATACTGAAAAAAGTTTTCCCGTATGATTGTATTGTCTATGAAGGAGAGCAGCATCCCGCTGCCCCCACTTGATGCTGTTCACATTAGCTATGCCACTTTTTTCTTTACGCGAGGATCAGAGCGTGAAAAACAGCCCCCCCGAAATACTGAAACATAAATGACAATCCCCCGAAGGTTCGGTGTGAGCCTTCGGGGGATATTTTTGCGTGTTTATTCTCAGAATATTGCTACGACTGCGCCGGCGTATTTGTCTTCGATGAACTTCTTGACTGCATCGGTCTTGAGTGCATCGATGAGAGCCTTGATCTTGTCAGAGTTTTCGTTGCCCTGCTTGACGGCGATGATGTTGGCGTAGGTCTGTGCGGCGTTGCCGGAAGCGTCCTCGATAGCCAGAGCGTCGGCGACCTTGAGGCCTGCGGCGATGGCGTAGTTACCGTTGATGACGGCGACTGTGCCCTTGTCGCTGTTTTTCAGCTGAGCGGGGACGGCTTCTGCCTGGATCTCAACAACGTTGTAGCCCTTGCTGTCCACGATGTCCAGAGTGGTAACGCCCTTGTCCACGCTTGCGTCAGCGGGCAGGGTGATCAGGCCTTCCTGCTGCAGGAGCAGCAGGGCGCGGGTCTCGTTGCTGTCGTCGGCGGGAACAAGGATGGTTGCGCCTGCGGGGATGGCGGATACTGCGTCAACGCCGTTGCCGTAGAGGCCGAAGGGCTCGTAGTGGATGAGGGCAGCGGAAGCGAGATGGGTGCCGTTGGACTCATTGAAGCTATTGAGGTAGGGGGTGTGCTGGAAGTAGTTTGCATCCAGATCGCCCTGCTCCAGAGCGGTGTTGGGCAGAACGTAATCGTCATAGACAACGATGTCGAGGGTGTAGCCCTGCTCTTTGAGCACGTCTTTTACCTGCTCGAGGATCTCGGCGTGGGGGGTGGAGGATGCGCCTACGGTGATAACGTTTTCGTCTTTTTTGCCGCAGCCTGCGAATGCAGCGACCAGAACTACCAGTGCGAGGATGATTGCAAGAGTCTTTTTCATGATGTGTGTCTCCTTTATTTTATAATTTTTATAATATTTATTTGTTGCGGATACGTTTGTCGGTCTTGCGTGCAAGCAGCATGCCAAGCTCCTGAATGACCTGCACGATGATGATGGTGAGTATCATACACACCCAGGTGATGTCGGGAGAGAACCGCTGATGGCCGTATGCGATGGCTATTCTGCCCAAGCCGCCTGCACCCACGGTGCCTGCCATTGCGGTGTAGCTGAGCACGGTGACGGTGGAGATAACAGCGCCTATGATCAGCGAGGGTTTGGCTTCGGGGATAAGCACCTTGGTTATAATGCCCATATTGGAGGTGCCCATTGCCTGAGCGGCTTCGATAATGCCGTGGTTGACCTCTTTGACCGAGCTTTCAACCATTCGGGCAACGTAGGGGGCGGCGCCCACCACCAGAGAGAATATCAGCGCCTTGTTGCCCACCGAGGTACCCACCACGAACCGGGCAACGGGGAACATAGCCACCATCAGTATAATAAAAGGTATACTGCGGAACACGTTGACAGTCACGCTGAGTATCTTGTTGAGCCATACGATGGGGTAGATGCCGTCACGGTCGGTGACACAGAGCACCAGTCCCAGCGGCACGCCGATAGCATAGGATATGGCGGTGGAGATCAGGGTGAGATACACGGTCTCCCAGGCTGCTGTGAGAAACATATTCTGGTCAAGCAGCTGATAAAACAGATCAGAAAACATAGTTTCAAGCCTCCCTCGTATATTTGAGTCCGTTGTTCATGATCCAGCTGATAACCTTGAGCTCGGCGCGGTCGTCGTCGGGCAGCTCGATTATCATATGACCGTAGCTGGCGCCGTTGACGTCCTTGATGTCGGCAAACAGTATGCTGACCGCCACCTGACAGGTCATGATCATATTGGAGATCAGAGGCTTCTGGGAGCTTGTGCCGTCAAAGACTATTCGCAGGCGTCTGCCGCAGGCTGTGGTGGCGGCGGCAGAGGCCATGGGCAAAATCAGCTCGCGGGCGATATCCGAACGGGGCGAGGAGAACACGTCGCTGACCTTGCCTACCTCGGCGATGCGGCTGTGGTCGATGATGGCAACACGGTCGCAGATGGTGTCGATGACCTTCATCTCGTGGGTGATAACCACGATTGTGACACCCATACTGCGATTGATCTCGCGAAGCAGCTCCAGAATAGCGCGGGTGGTGTTGGGGTCGAGAGCCGAGGTTGCCTCGTCGCAGAGCAGGTATTTGGGGTTGGTGGCAAGAGCGCGGGCGATGGCAACACGCTGTTTCTGACCGCCCGACAGCTGTGCGGGATAGGCTTTTTCCCTGTCCTCCAGTCCTACAACCTTGAGCAGTTCACGGGCACGGGCCTCAGCCTGAGCGCGGGGCACGCGGGCTATCTCCAGAGGATAGCAGACGTTGCGCAGTACGTTGCGCTGCTCAAGCAGGTTAAAGCCCTGAAAGATCATACCGATGTTGCGCCGCACCTCAAGCAGCTCGCGGCGGGGCATTTTGGTCAGGCTCTGTCCGTCTATGAGCACGTCGCCCTCGGTGGGGCGCTCAAGCAGGTTGATGCATCTTACCAGAGTGCTCTTGCCCGCTCCCGACAGACCGATGATGCCGAATATCTCGCCGTCCTCTATGGTCAGGTTGATGTCGCGGAGAGCTATGATATCCTGCTCTTTTGTGTGGAAGGTTTTGCCGAGGTTTTTAAGCTCTATCACGGTAATTCCTCCTGTTGAAAAAAATAAAGACCGGAAAACCTTTCGTCTTCCGGTCTGACTGTCTGTATCAGGCTTTGTGTTGAGACGAAGGTTTATGCGCGACGAAACATGCACATGTTGCACATGTACATCTCCATATTCATCATAGCGATGAAATTACGCATAAATCGGTGTCCTTTCTCAAAAGCTTATGGGCATTTTAATCCCGTTATTAGATTTTGTCAATAGTTTTTATAAAAGTTTTTTAATATTCCCTTACACATCCAGCCTATCAAC
>JAFYMQ010000105.1 GCA_017556565.1 Clostridia bacterium
AATCCGTCAACAGTATATATGCCGGCAAAATCAAAAGTCTCGCCAAGGCCGATGGTTGCCAGATATGCGCCGTCGTCGCCGTAGATTATATAACCCTCGGCGTTGGCCACGTCGCCCCAGATAAACTCGATGCCGGTTCCTGTGGCGTGGCAGACGGGATCTTCGAGCTTGCCGACCGTTCCTGCGTCAGCCATAGGGGAGGAGCCTGCCTGATTGTAAGCCTGAACAGATATTTTGCTCTGACCTGCATCAAACTTCTCGGATGCAATGGTGATTGTTGTATTAGAGGTTCCGGCTATCTGGTAGGTATCGTTTACCCATACTGTATATCCGTCAATACCTGCTGCAGGAGTGATATCGATCTGTACAGCCTCGCCTGTAACAGTCATTGTAAAGACCGGCGTCTCGGGTGCAAACAAGCTTACCCATACAGCGGAGCAGAAGTCACAAACCTCGTCGTTATCCGCATTTCTGTGAGGATGCACCTCGGTGCATATTCTCCAGCCGCAAAGATCACAGTAATCGTCGCCGTCTATATTGTAGATACCGAGTATCAGTCCGCAATTCTGGCATTTGCCGCAATCCAGCTCTTCACCGTGCAAGTGTGTGTCTGCCGAGCAATGATCGCATACGCAGTTTTTGTCATCGTCAAAGTGCTTGTCGCCCATACCCAGCACGCACATTGCAGAGCCGCAGTTGTCGCAGTATCCGTCGTTTTCGGCATCGGGATGATTGTCTGGCTCGGGCGTATTTTGGGTCAGGGCCGCACCGCAGCCGTCGCAGCTGTCGTCACCGTTTTGGTCGGCGCATTGATGGGGAGCGCCTGCATCGGGAGCGGTTTGGGTGTCATCGCATCCGACGAGAGCAAACATCAAGACCAAAGCTGTCAGTAAAAATATTATTCTTTTCATTATAGCCTCTCTTTTAATACTTGAATACCTTGCCTACGCGCTCGGTACCGGTAACAACAAACTGCTGATAAGGCTGATTGGAAAAATCTGCCACGTCAAAGGCGGAGAGCAGCTTGCCGCTCTTTGTTCTGCCCAGTACCGTGACCTCGTCGCCAACCTTGCAGTCAACGTCGGTAACGTCAATAAACATCTGATCCATGCATATACCAACGTATTTGGTCAAAGTATCGTTTACGTATACGGGTCCACCGCTGAGTGCGTGCTGACGCACCATACCGTCTGCATAGCCCATGCCGACGGTTGCGATACGGGAGGGCTTTTCTGCCATAAAGAAGCGGGCATATCCGACAGACTCGCCAGCGGGCACGTTGTTGATGGCGGTGATAGTGGAGCGGATGGTCATAGTTTCCTCAAAGGGGAAGGGCTTGCTTCCGTCGGGCAGTCTGTAATAGCCGTAGAGCATAGCGCCGGGACGGACGTGGGTGCATATATCATCCTGCAGCCAGTAGGTTGCGTTGGAGTTCTGGCAGTGGATATATTTCGGCTCAATACCGGCTGCCTTGATCTGTGCTACCGCGGCCTTGAAATCGGCGTATTGCTGCAGAGTAAAATCGTTGCCGATTTTTTTTGCGGTTGCAAAGTGGGTGAATGTGCCCACGACCTTGATGTTCTTCAGCGTCTTGATGTAGCTGAGGAACTTGTCCAGCACCTCGCCGGGTGCGATACCGACTCTGTGCATGCCTGTGTCGATTTTGATCTGCACTTCGGCTATTTTGCCCTGCTTTTCTGCCTCGGCATTGATAGCAGCGGCGTTTTCTTCGGTAAAGATTATAGTATGTATATCATACTGAACAGCATAGGGGAGATTGCTCTGAGGCACACCGCCAAGCACCAGTATATCAGCCTTAATGCCGTTTTTGCGAAGCTTGACAGCCTCGTTGACCATTGCAACAGCCATCAGGTCTGCGCCGAGAGGCTCGAGTGCTTTGGCAGCCTCAACGTCACCGAATCCGTATGCGTTGGCCTTGAGGATGGGCACGACCTTTTTGTTGGGGCCGACAAACTCCTGAATAACCTTGTAGTTGTGGCAAAGTGCGCCCACATCGGATTCCATATAAGAATTGTAGCAGCAAAGTTCCATATTGTTGTCTCCTGATATAGTTTGTTTTGTAGCCTTTCAGAGAAAAAACGACACCGCATAAGTTGTGCGGTGCCGTATGTGCTTTTTAGTACTTGAATATCTTACCTACACGTGCAGTGTTGACAGATACGAATATCTGGTAGATCTGACCGCAGAAATCAGCGGTCTCAAACGCGGACAGAAGCTTGCCGCCCTTGGTGTGACCGAATACTGTAATCTCGTCACCGACCTTGCAGTCGATATCGGTAACGTCAACAAACAGCTGATCCATGCAGATGCCGACGTACTTGGTAAGAGTCTCGTTTACATAAACAGGGCCGCCCTTGAGTGCGTGGGGACGGAACAGACCGTCGCCATAGCCCATACCGACTGTTGCAACACGTGCAGGCTTGGAGGGCTTGAAGTAGCGGTCATAGCCGACAGACTCGCCAACGGGAACTTCGTTGATTGCGGTGATATATGCACGAACACTCATACTCTCCTCAACAGGCATGGGGCGGCTGCCGTCGGTCATACGGCAGTAGCCGTAGAGCATAGCGCCGGGACGTGCATGTGTGCAGATGTCGTCCTTGAGCCAGTAGGTTGCGCCGGTGTTCTGGCAGTGGATGTACTTGAGATCAAAGCTGCCGTCAGCCTTGATCTGTGCGATGCCTTCCTTGAACTTCTCGTACTGCTCGAGGGTAAAGGGATCGTTGACAGTCTCAGCGGTAGCAAAATGGGTGAAAGCACCAACTACCTTGATATTCTTGAGGTTCTTGATAAACTCCAAAAACTTGCTCAGCTTTGCGCCGGGAGTGATACCGACTCTGTGCATACCGGTGTCCAGCTTGATCTGTACGTCTGCGATCTTGCCCTGCTTTGCGGCTTCGGCATTGATAGCAGCAGCATTCTCTTCGGTGAATATGATTGTCTGGATGCCGTACTCGACTGCGTAGGGGAGATTGTTGGGGGATACGCCGCCCAGAACCAGCAGGGGAATATCTATGCCGTTCTCGCGAAGCTTGACAGCCTCGTTGACCATAGCGACAGCAATGATGTCAGCTCCCAGAGGGATAAGAGCCTTGGCAGCCTCAATGTCACCGAATCCGTATGCGTTGGCTTTGAGAATAGGCACGACCTTCTTGTTGGGGCCTACGTACTGCTGTATCTTCTTGTAGTTTTCACACAGGGTAGCTACATTGGATTCCATGTAGGAGTTAAAGCAGTTGGGTTTCATTTTATATGTCCTCCTCGTTTATATATATGCGTTTTACGCGTGGTGTCAAAAGTGATTGCAGATAGGTCATAGTGTGTCCTGCGGTCAGCTCAAGCTCACTGAGCTCCAGCGGCGCGCCGCCTCTGGAATATCCGAACATAGTGACTTCGTCGCCTATCTCGACGGGGATATCGGTAACGTCGATAAACGCCTGATCCATACTGCAGCACAGATATCTTGCCCGTTTGTCGCCCACCAGTATGGGGCCGTGCTGGGTGACAAGAGGTCTGAACAGACCGTCTCCGTAGCCAACGTCGATTATCGCGACCTTGGTGGGCCTGTCCGCCACAAAAGCTCTGCCGTATCCGCAGCTTTCGCCCTTGTGCAGGGTGGTGACATTGGTGACGAATGCGCGCCAGGAGAGAGGCTCTTTGCCAAGCTTGAGCAGATTGCTTCCGTCATCCATACCGGGGTAGCCAAACAGCAGCGTTGCCGCTCTGATATGGGTGGATTCATCTTCACGCAGCCATGATGCGGCGCCGGTGTTGCGGCAGTGGACAAAAATGGGGGAGATGCCCGCGCTGCGGATCTGTGCCATGGCCTGCTTGAATATCTCCAATTGTTGTAAAGTATATTCGCTTTGCACAACTGTAGCCGTTGCAAAATGGGTGAACACGCCGTCTGTGTCCACGTTGTCAAGTGCGGACAGGGTGTCTATCAGCTTTTTTAGTTCCTCGCCGGGTTTAGCGCCTATTCTGCCCAGACCGGTCTCTATCTTGATATGAGCCTTGGCACGCTTGCCAAGCTTTTTTGCCGCGTTGGACAGCGCAAGAGCGCCCTCGGGATTGAAAACCGGTACCTGCAGCCCAAGCTCCACAGCCTTGCTCAGCGCGTGAGCGGGGATACCGCCAAGAATCAGTATCTCGCAATCGGTGCCGCTTCTGCGTATACTGTCAGCCTCAAGCACCTGTGCACATGCCATCATATCGGGGCATCGGGGCAGCAAAAACTCGGCTATCTTCTCGGTGCCGATTCCGTAGGCGTTACCCTTGATGACGGGGATGATGCCCAGATGAGGTTCTATATGCTGTTTTACTCTGTCAAAGCTGCGGGCGATGATGCCCATATCAACTTCCAGATAAGAATTATAAAAGCCTAAATCCATCGTGCACCGACCGCCTGCGAGGCTTCAAAACCTCAGCTTTGACGGTTTTCTCCGTTCTTTGTTTTGGATATACCCATTACATATAAAAATACCACTTTTTGATTGCTTTTTCAATAGTCTTAAACTACTTTTTTCATTGACCTTCGGGGGATAAACAGTTATAATATAATAGGTGATTTTTATGAGAATGAGAAAAAAGAAAAACCTCGATCAGCGCCGCGACGCCTGCGCACAGTATTTTGCTGTGTCCGAGCCCGGACATTGGCGCGACGGCAGGGAAAATACCACCCCGCTGTACGTTGAGATCGGCTGCGGCAAAGGCCGCTTCTGTGTGGAAAGCTGCCGTCAGATGCCCGAGTGCCGCTTTGTTGCGGTCGAGCGCGAGCAGAACGTTATCGTCATGGCAGCCGAAAAGGCCAAGAACGCCGAGCTTTCCAACCTGAGCTTTATCTCGGTTGATGCTGTCAAGCTGCCAGAGATGTTCGCACCCTCTGAGGTTGACAGAATATACCTGAACTTTTCCGATCCCTGGCCTCCCAAAAAATACTGGAAGCGCCGCCTGACCCACCGCAGAGTGCTCAAGCAGTATGACGGCATCCTCAAGCTTGGCGGTGAACTGTTCTTCAAGACCGACAACGAAGACCTCTTCAACTTTACCATGGAGGAGCTGCCACAGATCGGCTACGAGATCAGATGGTTTACCCACGACCTGCACGCAGAGAATATCCCCAATATCATGACCGAGTACGAAGAAAACTTCTCCGGCAAAGGCTTCAAGATCCACAGACTGGAAGCGGTAAAAGTCTCCGATGCACCCGTGCCGGCCGAGGAGCGGACTCAGGACGATGAGTGATCGGCTGCAGGCTCGGCAGGAGTACACAGACAGGCTGCTGAGCGGATTTTCGCTGCCCCTTATCGCGGTTTTTGACAGGGGAGACAGAGCGGCTTTTGATGCCCTTTGCATCGAGATCAGGGAGGCCTATGCAGGCAACCTTACCTACCTCAAGCAGTTTGACTATCCCAGCGGCTGCGAGGGATATTTTGTCGTGGATTTGCCACATGATAAGACACAACGTATTTTTGACAGACTGCGGTCGCTCTGCGGCTGCTTTGAGCGGTGTGATGTAAGCCTGCATCTGCCGCAGGATAA
>JAFYMQ010000010.1 GCA_017556565.1 Clostridia bacterium
ACAAACGCAGAATAATGACCCTGCTTAACAGCAATTTGAGCCGTGAGGGAGAGGCAGCAATATGAAAGGGCAAAAAAATAATCGGTGCGTTATAGTTGGCGGCGCGGATATAAACAACTACCAATGTATCCGCGGTATGCTGCGTGAGGATGATTTTGTTATCTGCTGCGACAGCGGGCTGAGACATACGGAGCGGCTGCAAATAAAGCCGAGTCTTATCGTAGGTGACTTCGACTCTTACGCAGACCCCCATCTCGATATCGAGACCATAACACTGCCCTGCGAAAAGGACGATACCGACACCGTCTACGCTGTCAGAGAAGCCGTCAGGCGTGGATATCGCGACTTTCTGCTTGTGGGGGTGGCGGGCGGCAGGCTTGACCATACCCTCGGCAATCTGTCCATACTGCTGTATCTTGACTCTGTCGGCTGCCGCGGCAGTATTGTAGACGATTTTTCGCAGATGGAGATAGTGTCGCGGGAGAGTGCTTATATCACCGATGATCATCCTTATTTTTCGCTTCTCAATATCAGCGGCTGCGCAAAGGGCATTACCGTAACGGGCGCAAAATACCCGATTGATAACGGGGAGATAAACTGCGAGTATCAGTACGGCATCAGCAACGAGGTGCTGCCCGGCGGCAGGGCAGAGGTCAAGCTCTGTGAGGGCAAGCTGCTGCTTGTCAGAATCCTGCCCGGATGCAAATGCTGAATGCCGGCATAAAAACCGCACAAAAAAACGGCGTGAGACTCACTCACGCCGTTTTGCATATTTTTGATCAGTTGATAACGTAGTCGCCGCAGATAAGCACTGTGCAGCCGTCAGCGGTGTACAGGCCTCTGCCCTCAATGGTGACCAGATACAGATTGTTGACTGCATACTGCTTGTCGGGGCCCAGAACCGTGCCGTCGGTCAGGTTGATAGGACCGGTGGTGCCGCTGGAAACGCAGGTAGCGCTGCCCAGTCGCAGTACCAGCTCACAGCCGATGGAGCAGGTGACGGTCTTGCCTGCCTCCAGTCTTACGACCTCCCATACGGGAGCCTTGGCAGTCTCGTCATCGTCGTCCTTCTGCATACGCTCGATAACGGCGTCTGCAATGGAGTTGATCAGATCATCGCTGATAGTGCCCTCGGCAGCTGCTGCCTCGTAGGCGGCTATCTTCATATCCAGCTCGTCGCTGGCAGCCTTGATCTTGGTGTCTATCTCAGAGGAGACCTCCTGAGCCTTCTCGTTGAGCTCCTGCTCAAGCTTCTGCATTACCTGAGGGGACAGGATGTTGTTGATGTAGCTGAGTGTTACCAGCGGATCTTCTTCACTGCCGTACTCGGCGGCTATTGCAAAATATCCTGCTACCGACAGGGTAACGAGCAAAACAGCCGCAAGGGTGATAGTCCATTTCTTTTTTGTGTTCATATCTGATCCCTCCACTTAAACTTCTGTGTGTCCATCGCCGAGACCGAAACTCACAGCAATAGCATTGTCTACCTGCTGCATAAGAGTGTGGTCTAAGCATCCCATTCTCTCTCTGAGCCGACGCTTATCAAGTGTACGTATCTGCTCAAGCAAAACTACGGATTTTCTCGACAGTCCGTAATCTCTGGCTGATATTTCGATATGTGTCGGCAAACGGGTCTTGTTTTGCTGAGAGGTGATTGCCGCTGCGATGACTGTGGGGCTGTGACGGTTGCCCACGTCATTCTGCACAATAAGTACAGGACGCATTCCTCCCTGTTCGCTCCCGACAACCGGGCTGAGGTCGGCATAGTATATCTCTCCGCGCTTAACATTAAGTTCCAAATCAGATCACGCTCCGCAGGAAATCGTCGGACAAATCCGCAATGTTATCTTTCCACGCGGGGACGGTTTTTAATCATATGAGTCAAGATTTTCGCCGCCGATGGAAAGGCGAAGTCCTCGCTTCATACTATGCAGGAGTACAAAACCTTGTGAACTGATAAATATCAAATCAAGTATAACACAATACGTTGTACTGCGCAAGCATAATATTGACAAAATACGGCATACAGGCACGGCGTATGCCGATATAATTTTGTGTCGGGGTTTAATTGCCGTGATGCTGCACATAATAGTTTGGCAGCAAAAAATAAAGTGAGGTATTCTATGAACAAGATGAGAATGGCAATGCCCGCTGTATGGGGCTTTGTTGCGGGGGCTGTGTGCTCGGTGGCAGCCATCAGTATGGCAAGCGAGCAGACCATGCGCAAGATCAGGCGCAAAGCCAACCGCACTATCCGTACAGTCAGCGACGTGGCATCCGACATAGCCGATATAGTGCGCTGAACCATACCGCCCGCACGTGCTGCGGGCGGTATATATTTGCCGGACTTTTCATACATATCGGGTATGAAGACAAAAAAGCTGATTTATGACACCTGTATACTTACCTTTGTGGCGCTGCTTATGAGAGCGGTGGGGCTGGTGTTTTCCTCCTACCTGTCAAAGCAGCTGGGCGCGGAGGGACTGGGACTTTTGGAGCAGATACTGTCGGTGTGTGCATTCTCGGTATCGCTGGCGGCATCGGGAATCAAGCTGGCTACGGTCAGGCTGACCGTGGAGGCAAAGGCAAAAAATCAAAGCGTGGGCAAAACCATCGGGATGTGCTTTGGCTACGCACTTATCCCCGCCGCCATCGCCATGACCGCACTGATACTGCTGTCTCATAAGGCTGCCTTGCTCATAGGCCACGCCGATACCCAAAAATGCTTTGTACTGTATGCTCTTTCGCTGCCTTTTATATCTGTATCATGTGTACTGTCCGGATACTTTACAGCGGTGAGAAAAGCAGGCATCTACGCCGTTGTCAGCACATCCGAGCAATTTGCGAGGATGGCTTTGACCGCATTTTTGCTGGTGCGGTTTTTGCCCTATGGTGCATTGGGCGCCTGCACCGCCGTAGTGCTTGGTCAGTGCATTGCCGAGGCAATCGGCGTGGTTATAACCTTTGTGCTCTATCTATGCAGGCGAGAGACAGACAGTACGAGCGCCCGCCCACCGCTCAGCCGACTGCTCAAAATCGCCCTGCCTGACTCGGTAAGCGCCAATCTGCGCTCGGCGCTGGTCACCATCAGGCAGATACTCATACCCAAGACTCTGGCGCAGAGCGGAATATCGGACGGACAGGGTATGGCATCTTACGGCGTGGTGCAGGGCATGGCGCTGCCCGTTATCAATTTCCTGTCATGTATTCCCGGTGCTTTTTCGGGTCTTATTGTGCCCGAAATTGCCGAGTGTATAGCCCTCGACAACAAAAAACGCGCCGAGCGGCTTATGAGTCGCGCATTAACTGCAACAATAGGGTTTGCTCTGTGTGTTGCAGCGGTAGTTTACATATCGGCGCCCGTAATCGGCAGGCTGCTTTATAAGAGTGACGATGCGGTTTTTTATATCAGGCTGCTTGCGCCGATTATCCCGGTGTCGTACGTGGATATTACAACAGACGGCATACTCAAGGGACTTGGCTTGCAGCTGGACTCAATGCGCTTTAATATAATCGAGGCGGCGGTCTGTCTGAGTATGGTGCTTGCTTTAGTGCCAAGATGGGGGATATGGGGATATGTGGCAATGATATTTACCGGCGAGATACTCAACTTCGGCCTCAGTTTAAACCGCCTGCGCAAATATGCGGAAAAGTAAAAAACCGCCCGAACCAATTTACGGTTCGGGCGGTTTGTGTTATTTTTTATCTTCTGCGCCATGCTTTGGGCGAGAACATTATGACAACCGAGAACAGTTCAAGTCTGCCCATAAGCATAAGCAGCGAGAGCAGCAGCTTGACACCGGGGGAGAAGAACGAGAAGTTGCCCATCGGGCCGACCAGTCCAAGACCGGGGCCGATATTGCTCAGGCAGGCAATGGTTGCTGTAAAACTGGTAGTAAAATCAAATCCGTCCAGACATACAAGCAGGCCCGAGCCAAGCAGCAGCAACATGTACAGAGAGAAGAAGGTGTGGGTGGACGATACCACGTCTTCGTCAAGCGCAGTGCCGTTGAGACGTATAAGCTCCACCTGATTGGGTCTTATCATCTTGTTGATGCTGCGGCGGATGCTCTTGAGCAGTATGATCACACGAGCGACCTTGATAGCGCCGCCGGTGCTTCCCGCACAGGCACCCACAAACATCAGAAGCACCAGCACGTACTGGGATGCGGTGGGCCACAGGGTAAAGTCGGCAATACCGAAACCGGTGGTGGTGATGACCGAAGATACGTGGAAAAAGCTCTGCATCAGCGACTGTGCAAAGTTGCCGAATACCGACATGATATTAACGGCAATGAACAGAGTGCTGGCGGCTACGATGATCATATACCAGCGGTTTTCTTCGTTGCTGAAGAAACTCTTGATATTGCCCAGTATCATCATATAGTAGATGTTGAAGTTTACGCCAAACAGAAGCATAAACACCGATATAACGACGTTGAGATAGGGGGAGTTGTAGCCTGCAATACCCGATGCCGACATACTGAAACCGCCTGTACCCGCAGTTGCAAAGGAGTAGGTAACCGCCTCAAACAGGGGCATACCGCCAAACAGCAAAAACACGACCTCGACAACGGTGAGAGAAAAATACAGCACGTACAGTATGGTGGCGGTAGAGCGCATTTTGGGTACAAGCTTGCCGCCCTTGGTCGGGCCGGTGGTCTCGGCTTTGAGTATGTGTACCGAGCGGCTGTTGGTCATGGGCAGCAGCGCCATTGCAAACACCAGCACACCCATTCCGCCTATCCAGTGGGTAAAAGCGCGCCAGAATATAAGACTCTGATTCATAGTGTCAAAGCCTGTGAGTATGCTTGCACCGGTGGTGGTAAAACCGCTGACCGTCTCAAAAAACGCGTCAATATAGTTGGGGATAGCGCCCGAAATAACAAAGGGCAGACAGCCGAATGCCGACATCAGCAGCCACGACATTGACACGATAATAAATCCCTCGCGCTCAAATGTAACCGAGGTCTTTTTCTTTATCAGAGTCAGGGCAGTACCCACAATGCCGATTATCAGTATAGTCAGCAAAAACGGATGGGCATCCTCGCCGTATATAAGCGCCACCACAAGGGGGAGCACAAGCAGTCCCGCCTCTACCTGAAGCAGCCTGCCCAGAGTGTTCAAAACAGCTTTAATATTCATCAGAGCAGTATTTCCTCAATATTGTGCAGCGACTCTCTGCCCGAGATGACGATAACGTCGTCACCCTTGCGGATCTCGGTATTACCGTCTGCGATAATAGCCATTCCGCGGCGGACTATGCAGGCGATGAGTATCTGCGGCTTGAATCTGAACTCTTTGAGGGGCTTGCCGATGAGGTTGGACTCACCCGATACGCGGAAGTCAATAGCCTCGGCGCGTCCGTCCGCAAACTTGTACAGAGTCTCTATGGTGCTGTCCTCATGAGGCTGCATGGCACGTGCATAGCGGACGATATTGTTGGCGGTTATCATCTTGGGGGAGATAACGGTGTCCAGACCCAGTCTGCCAAGCACGTCGGCAAGGCTGACGTTGTTGACCTTGGCGATGACCTTCTTGACTCCTGCTGCCGATGCACAGACAGAAATGACCATATTCTCCTCATCCAGTCCGGTCAGAGCAACAAAGGAGTCTGTACTGTGCAGACCCTCGCTCTCCAGCAGCTCCTGATTGCTGCCGTTGCCGCATATTACGGTAGCCTCGGGCAGGCTCTCGCACAGCTCGCGGCAACGCTCGGGACTGCGCTCAATGATCTTGACGTCTATGTCCATATTGAGCAGCTGACGGGTCAGGTAGTGGCATATCTTGCCGCCGCCGACTATCATAACGCTCTTTATTTTGCCTTTGACCAGCTTGAGCTTGCCGAAAAACGCATTTATATCATAAGGCGCGCCTACAATGGTCACGCGGTCGCCGGCCTCAAGCACAAAATTACCGCCGGGGACGTGGAGTCCGTCGTCTCTGACGACTGCGGCAACCAGTATTCTCAGCTGATATTTGTTTCTTATCTGGATCAGGTTCATGCCGACGAGAGGGTTGTCATCATTAAGCTTGAACTCAACCATCTCGACCCTGCCGCGGGCAAAGGGTGTGACCTTGAGCGCGGAGGGGTAGCGCAGTACGCGGGATATTTCTGCAGCTGCCTCAAGCTCGGGATTGATGGTCATGCTGAGTCCGAGATCGTTCTTGAGAAAATCCACCTGAGAGGCATACTCGGGGTTTCTGACACGGGCGATGGTGTGTCTGACACCCAGATTCTTTGCCACCATACATGCCAGCAGATTGCGCTCGTCAAGATTGGTGGTGGCGATGAGCAGATCGGCCTTGTCTGCGCCGGCTTCTTTCTGCACGTCTACAGTCGCGCCGTTGCCCAAAAGACCCATAACGTCATACCTCTCGGTATTCTGCCTGAGTGCATCGGGATCGCTGTCTATTACTACAATATCGTGGTCTTCGCCGGAAAGCTCCTCAACGAGCATCGAGCCGACCTTGCCTGTTCCTACAATTGCAATTTTCATAGAACACCTCTTTGTGTGTTATTGCACATTATTATACACCTATAAAATGCATTTGTCAAAAATAGTAAAAAACTACCCATCGGCAGTCTGCCGATGGGTAGCCTGAAAATTATTCGAACTGTGCGTCGTACAGCTTGCGGTAGAAGCCGCGCTTTGCCATAAGCTCGCTGTGAGTGCCGCTTTCCACGACCTGGCCTTCGTTGATGACCAGTATCTGATCGGCGTGCTGAATGGTGGACAGACGGTGTGCAACCACGAAGCAGGTCTTGTCACGCATAAGCTCGCGCATAGCCTGCTGGATCTTGACCTCGGTACGGGTATCAACGTTGGAGGTCGCCTCGTCAAGGATAAGCATATTGGAGTTGACCAGCATTGCACGGGCAATGGTCAGCAGC
Source organism: Clostridia bacterium (assembly GCA_017556565.1). Classification (GTDB taxonomy): domain Bacteria; phylum Bacillota; class Clostridia; order Oscillospirales; family Butyricicoccaceae; genus RGIG3513. Next base: position 6,896 of record JAFYMQ010000010.1, read on the forward strand.
TGCTTTTGTCCCTTGGAGATGTTGGATGCATCGTCGGTCAGTATGGTGTCGTAGCCATCGGGCAGAGACATGATAAAATCGTCTATCTTGGCTGCCTTTGCCGCTGCCTTGACCTCGTCCAGAGTTGCATCGGGGCGGGCATAGGCAATGTTGTCATAGATAGTGCCGTAGAACAGCCATGTATCCTGCAGTACCATGGAGTAGGCAAGACGCAGACTGTCGCGGGTGACCTTGTAGATGTCCTTGCCGTCGACCGTTATGCTGCCCGAGTCTATATCGTAGAATCTCATCAGCATATTGATCAGGGTGGTCTTGCCCGCACCGGTGGGGCCGACTATAGCGATCAGGCTGCCGCGGGGTGCATCAAGGTGGAAGTTTGTCAGAACAGGCTTGTCGGGCAGATAGCCAAAGTCAACGTCACGGATAACAACGTCACCCTGAACGTCGGTCAGCTTTTCGGCATCTTCGGCGTCTGCTTTTTCGGGCTCTTCGTCAAGCAGGTTGAATATTCTCTCTGCCGCTGCCAGCGCCGACTGAAGCTCACCGTACAGGTTTGCGATCTCGTTGATGGGACCGGAGAACTTGCGGGAGTAGAGCACGAAGGATGCAATATCACCCACCAGAATGCTGCCGCCCATATAGAGCATAGCGCCCAGTGCGGAGATCAGGGACATGGACAGGTTGTTGACAAAGTTGACGCAGGGACCCATTATGCTGCCGTAGTAGTCGGCGCGGTAGTAAGCCTCACAAACGTTGTTGTTCTCGGTAGCAAATCGGTCGATGACCTGAGTTTCGCGGTTGTAGGCTTTCAGGGTCTTCTGACCGGAGATCATTTCTTCTACAAATCCGTTGAGTGCGCCCAGCATTCTGGAACGTACACGGAAGAGAGG
>JAFYMQ010000011.1 GCA_017556565.1 Clostridia bacterium
ATGCCAACATACCCATCTTTTTTGCAAGAGCGGGGGAGTAGGATGCATACAGTCTGCCGTTGTCGCCCATGATGGGGTCAACGATCATCAGCGTATCGGTTGTCTTGAACCGATCGGCAAACCTGAGCACAGACTCTATCTGCTTTTCCGAGCCTAAGTATCCGCTGAGTATTCCGTCAAAGCTGAGCTGTAGTCTGTCCCACTGATCGATAAAACTGTCCAGATGGTCGGTAAAATCGGCTTTATAAAAACTGTCAAACCCCGTATGGTTTGAAAACACCGAGGTGGGCAGCGGGCAGCACTGTACCTTGAGCGCCGAAATAATGGGCAGCGCCACCGTAATACTGCATCTGCCAAAACCGCAGAAGTCGTTTATCATAGCAATACGTTTTTGCATAATACCGCTCCTTTTCATGATAGCCATATTATAGCCTGAGTGACATTGGCGCAATAGCCATTTTGTGACAAGTTTATAGTGTCAGATGGGCATCTGACCACATAAAATAGTCCAAAACTGGTACTGTTGATGTGGTCAATCCCGTGTTATACTGCAAATCGTGATCAAACACAAATATATTTTACCATAAAGGAGCACGAAAATGAATAGCAAAATCACTACAAGATCTATGGTTATCACCGCATTTTTTGCGGCTATAGTTTTTCTGGGCATACAGATGTTCCGCATCCCTCTGCCTGCAGCGGTCGGCACTCCCTTCCTCCACTTCGGACACATTTTTGTTATGCTGGCTGTTGTGTGCCTTGGCCCCGTCCGTTCTGCCATTGCAGGCACTCTGGGTCTTGTCATCTTTGATATAGTCAACGGCTATGCTCACGCTATCCCCAATGTATTTGTCAGCACTGTTATCAAGTGCCTGTTCATCGGTTTCCTGTTCCTGATGCTCAAAAAGAGCGCCAAGGGCAACAAAAAGCGCGAGTACACCTATGCAGTAGTCTGCGCCGCAATCTACGGTGTCACCAATATCGTGCTCGACTTTATCTGGAATACTGTTGAGCTGGTCATTCTGGGCAGCGAGTTCAAAGCAGCCTTTATGGCAGAGCTTACCTCCATTCCCGCAACCATCATCAACGCAGTATTCACCGTTATCGGCATCGCGCTGCTCTATGTCCCCGCCGTCGCTGCCTACAACCGCATCAACAAGAAATAAGCCATGAATATACAGAAGATCCAATCTCTTCTCCGGGACAGTCAGCTTGACGGCTGGCTGTTTTGTGATTATCACGGTCACGATTTTATCAGCCGTCAGTTTCTTGAACTGAGTGACCGCTTCTGCACACGCAGACTGTTCTATTTTATCCCCGCACAGGGCGAGCCCTGCAAGATCCTGTCCGCCATAGAGCCTTTGCTGCTCGATCATCTGCCGGGTACAAAACTGCTCTACAAGGGCATCACAGGTCAGCGGCAGCAGCTGTCTCAGGTGCTGCGCGCGGGCATGAAGATCGCCTGCCAGTACTCGCCCGAGGGCAACGTGCCCACCGTCTGCTCCATGGACGGCGGCGTTATCGAGTATCTGCGCACGTTCGGCGTGGAGCTTGTGTCCTCGGCAGACCTGATGCAGCATTTCGGTGCGGTGCTGACCGACAGGCAGATAGAGAGCCACCGTCAGGCAGGCGTTATAGTCCACCGCATACTGGACAAGACCTTTGAGTATATCCGAGCATGCGTGGATGCAGGGGAGGAGCTCAACGAGTATATGCTGCTGCAAAAGATGCAGCAGCTCATCGCCGCCGAGCCTGACCTGCATATGGACTCGCCGCCCTTCTTCGGTGTGGATGATCACGCCGCTGACCCCGGCTACGAGCCTGATGAGCAGGGTGGCTATCCCATCCGTGAGGGCAGCCGTCTGATCATCGACTTTGCCGCCCGCTTAAAAGGCGAAGACACAATCTACTATGACATCTCATGGTGCATGAATGTCGGCAGCAATATAGACTCCGAGTACAAGCGTCTGTTTGATGTGGTCAACGATGCCCGTACAATGGTGCTTGGTCTTGTACAGAGCCATCTGGACGCAGACAAGCCTATCCGTGGCTGCGACGTGGACAGAGCCGTGCAGGACTACTTCAAAGCCCGTGATATGGACAAATATTTGCTCCACCGTACAGGCCACAATATCGGCCACCGCTGCCACGGCGTCGGCGCAAACCTTGACGACTTTGAGACCCACGACGTCCGTACCCTGCTGCCGGGAACTATGTTCTCGGTAGAGCCGGGTATCTATACCGACCGATACGGTGTCCGTCTGGAGTTTGACGTGCACATTACCCCCGACAAAAAGCTGCGCATCTACGGCCCTGTTCAGAACAAAATATTGGTCATCTGACAAAAAAGCTGTCCTCAACATCTGAGGACAGCTTTTTATTATATAGATGTAAGAAAACGCCATTTGGTGAATATGAATCAAAACAAGTCGCAATTTGTGCAAAATGCACAAAAATCTCGGGGGGTTCATGCATTGTGCCAATTGACGAACGGTATTCGGTGGAGTAGAATAGACGATGGGCTTAGCCAAGGCTCAATAAAATAAGGAGGAAAAAGACCATGAAAAAATATTTGGCACTTGTTCTGGCTGTTCTGATGGTTGTTGCTGCTTTCGCAGGCTGCGGCAAGAAGGACACCACAACAGACTCCGGCAATACCGGCAATACCGGCAACACCGGCAATTCCGGCAGCACCGATACCGGCAACACCGGTAACAACGACACCGGCAACACCGATCAGGGTGGCACCACTGTCGAGACCCCTGCAGAACCCTACGGCTGGTTCAACAGCTACTTCACCTCCGCACCCGCAACCGTTAACCCCCTGATCACCCAGGACACCAACCCCTGGACTCTGATCGAGTATACCAGCGGTGCTCTGTTCGTACAGATCCTCAATGAGGACAAGGACGGCTGGGTCTACGACCTCGAGCTTGCAGCAGAGATGCCCAAGCAGGTCGACGCTGATGGTTTCGTATGGGAGTACAAGATCGAAGAAGGCATGAAGTGGTCCAACGGCGATGCTATCACCGCTGACGACTGGGAGTTCACCTTCAAAGAGTATGCAAACCCCGTTGCACAGAACCTGTCCGCTTCTTCCGTAACCAAGTGCTCCTACGGTATCATCAAGAACATCTATGAGTATCAGATGGGCGAAGTTACCGATTGGGCAGAGATCGGCTACAAGAAGATCGACGACTATACCTTCCAGCTTGAGTTCACCACCGCGCTGACCGGTGTTACCGATGCTATCCGCGCTGCAAACCGCTGCATCATCAACAAGACTATGTTTGAGGCAGGCGCTATGGGCGACGGCACTTCCAAGTACGGCTCCTCTCTCGAATGGACTGTCGCTTGCGGCCGTTTCATCCTGACCGAGTGGATCCCCGATGCAAAGTTCGTTCTTACCCGTAACCCCGACTACGTCCGCGCTGACAGAATCAACATCGAAGGTATCACCTACACCTGCGTACCCGATGCTAACACTGCTCTGCAGCTGTTTGAGAAGGGCGACCTGGACAAGGTTGACGTTGCTTACACCGATTGGGAAGCATACGAAGACGATCCCCGTATCTATGAGTACTTCGGCGACTCTCTGATGTACTTCATGATCAACCTGGGCAACCCCAACTACAATGGTCTGCTGGGCGACCTCAACTACCGTAAGGCTCTGTACTGGGGCGCTGACCGCGTAGAGATCGCTGAGACTCTGGGCGTTCACACCGCTTCCCGTCTGATGCGTAAGGCTGTTGTCGGCAATCCCGCAACCGGCGTTGCCTTCGTTGACATC
>JAFYMQ010000106.1 GCA_017556565.1 Clostridia bacterium
CCATCCATCAGGATGCCACCGGCCGCGCTCTGGACGTTGCTCTGGCCTATGCCGCAGGTATCGGCGGCGCCCGTGCAGGCGTGCTGGAAACCACCTTCAAGGCTGAGACCGAGACCGACCTGTTCGGCGAGCAGGCTGTTCTGTGCGGCGGTGTCTGCGCTCTGATGCAGGCTGGTTACGAGACCCTGGTTGAGGCCGGCTACGATCCCAGAAACGCATACTTCGAGTGCATCCACGAGATGAAGCTGATCGTTGACCTGATCTACCAGAGCGGTTTCGCAGGCATGCGTTACTCCATCTCCAACACCGCTGAGTACGGCGATTACATCACCGGTCCCAAGATCATCACCGAAGAGACCAAGAAGACCATGAAGAAGATCCTCAAGGAGATCCAGGACGGCACCTTTGCAAAGGACTTCCTGCTGGATATGTCCGACGCAGGCAGCCAGGTTCACTTCCAGGCTATGCGCAAGCTGGCAGCAGAGCATCCCTCTGAGATCGTCGGCGAGGACATCCGTAAGCTGTACAGCTGGAACGGCGAAGAGAAGCTCATCAACAACTAACATTTATCAATTGCCCCCAAGCCGAGCTTGGGGGCAATCCTAAAAAACAGGACTTCACAAAGGAGTGAAAGCTTATGTTCAGTGATTCCATCAAACACGGTGCCCAGAACGCTCCTCACAGAGCTCTTTATCACGCACTGGGCCTTACAGACGAGGAACTCAGCCGTCCTCTGGTCGGTATCGTCAGCTCCTACAATGAGATCGTTCCCGTTCACATCAACATAGACAAGATAGTCGATGCAGTCAAGCTCGGCGTAGCTATGGCAGGCGGTACACCTATCGTGTTCCCCGCAATCGCAGTATGTGACGGTATCGCTATGGGTCACAAGGGTATGAAGTACTCCCTCATCACCCGTGACCTGATCGCAGACTCCACCGAGGCTATGGTCAATGCCCACGGCTTTGACGCACTGGTCATGGTTCCCAACTGCGACAAGAACGTGCCCGGCCTGCTTATGGCAGCTGCACGTCTCAATATCCCCACCGTTTTCGTCAGCGGCGGCCCCATGCTGGCAGGCCGTGTAGACGGTGCCAAGACCAGCCTTTCCTCTATCTTTGAGGCAACAGGCAAATATAACACCGGCGCTATCACCGCAGAGAAGATGCACGAGTACGAGTGCAAGACCTGTCCCACCTGCGGCTCCTGCTCGGGTATGTACACCGCAAACTCCATGAACTGCCTCAGCGAGGTCCTCGGTATGGCTCTGCGCGGCAACGGCACCATCCCCGCCGTATATTCCGCACGTATCGAGCTTGCCAAGCACGCAGGTATGGCTGTCATGGACATGCTGAAAAAGAACATCCGTCCTCTGGACATTATGACCGAGGATGCATTCCACAACGCTCTTACAGTTGATATGGCTCTGGGCTGCTCCACCAACAGTATGCTCCACCTGCCCGCTATCGCTCACGAGTGCGGTCTGGACATCAACCTCGATATAGCCAACGGCATCAGCGCAGTAACCCCCAACTTGTGCCACCTTGCCCCCGCAGGCAGAACCTATATGGAAGATCTTGACGAGGCAGGCGGCGTCTACGCGGTCATGAACGAGCTTAGCAAGAAGGGCCTCATCAAGACCGACTGCATTACCGTAACAGGCAAGACAGTAGGCGAGAACATCGCAAACTGCTATAACACCGATCCCGAGGTTATCCGTCCCATCGACAATCCCTACAGCGAGACCGGCGGTATCGCTGTGCTCAGAGGCAACCTTGCTCCCGACGGCAGCGTTGTCAAGCGCTCTGCAGTTCTGCCCGAAATGCTGGTACACGAAGGCCCCGCCCGCGTCTTTGACAGCGAGGAAGAGGCTCAGGCAGCCATCAACGCAGGCAAGATCAAGGCAGGCGACGTAGTCGTCATCCGTTATGAGGGTCCCAAGGGCGGCCCCGGTATGCGTGAGATGCTCAACCCCACCTCTGCTATTATGGGTATGGGTCTGGGTAACAGTGTTGCTCTTATTACCGACGGCCGTTTCAGCGGCGCAACCCGCGGCGCATGTATCGGTCACGTTTCTCCCGAAGCTGCAAGCGGCGGCATGATCGGCGTTGTGGAAGAGGGCGATATCATCAGCATCGATATTCCTGCCAACAAGCTTGAACTCAAGGTCGACGAAGCTGTTCTGGCCGAGCGTCTCAAGAACTTCAAGCCCAAGCAGAAGGAACTCACCGGCTACCTCAAGAGATACGCAACATTCGTATCCAGCGGCGCTGAGGGCGCAATACTCAAGTAATAAATGGGGAACAATATGAATCTTTCGGAATTGACTACAGGGCTTTCGTCCCTCTCTGTTTTCCGTCAGCTGCTTTCCGATCCTGTTATGCAGAGTCTGGTCAGCTATCTGGAATGCAGAGAGCAAAACGATACCAAGGGCGCGGTTTGTGCATACGGTGAGTTTGTATCCCGTCTGTACGACGCTGACGAGACCGACCTGAGCCGCTATATCAAACACGCGGTCAACAACAACGAGAATACCTACGTCAAGAGCATCGGCAGGGGGGAGAACGTACCTGCAAGCCTGCTCAACAATGTTGACAAGGAGCTTGACGTGCTTCAGCAGGTGTGCCGCCTGACTCCTGAAACTCTTCGCGAGGGACTTGACTGGCAGGGCTTTTTGCCCGGCTTTGAGAGCGACGACTACGAGCTCAAGACCAAGTACAAGCACCGCGCCGAGAACATCGGCAAGTTCGGTTACGGCATCTATGCCAAGGACCGTATGTTCCGTATAGACAGTGACGAGCGCATCGTCCCCGTCCTCAATCCCGACAAAACCCGCCTCAGCGACCTTGTTGATTACAAGCGTCAGCAGCAGATCATCATCGACAACACCAAGGCTCTGCTTGCAGGCAAGCCTGCTGCAAACATCCTGCTTTCGGGCGATGCAGGCACAGGCAAGTCCTCCACAGTCAAGGCTGTCGTAAACGAACTCTTTGAAGAGGGCCTGCGCATTATCGAGGTGCGCAAAGAGCAGCTTCGCGAGATCCCCGCTATTCTTGACGAGCTGTCCGGCAATCCTCTCAAGTTCATTTTGTTCATTGACGATCTGTCTTTCCAGAAGGACGACGACAATTTCAGCGCCCTCAAAGCTATTTTGGAGGGTACTGTCTCTGCCAAGTCCAACAACGTTGTCATCTACGCTACCTCCAACCGCCGCCATCTGGTCAAGGAGAAGTTCAGCGA
>JAFYMQ010000107.1 GCA_017556565.1 Clostridia bacterium
ACAACGTCGTGGAGTATGGCAGCTGCGATCAGATCCTGATCATCGGTCATAGAACTGACAATGACCGCAGCCTCCATGGGATGCATAATATAGGGTGATTCACTTTTTTTTCGGCGCATGCCATCGTGGGCTTTTGCGGCAAAAATCAGAGCTTCTGTTACAAGTTCCATTATTCGATAATCAGAATATCGGCAAAACCGGTCATTTCAAATACTTCCATGACCTCTGCGCATACGTTTCTGAGCTTCATGGAGCCGGTCTTCTGCATCTTCTTCTGTGCGCTGAGGAGTACTCGCAGACCTGCGCTGGAAATATATTCCAGACCTTTCATATCCAGTACAAGCTTTGCACCTTCGGGAATGTCGTTGCAGATTGTTTTGTCCAGGACGGGAGCGGTGCTGGTATCAAGTCTTCCGGTTATTTCGATAACTGTGGACCCGTCTGCTTTTTTGATCTCGATAGTCATTCTCTCTTTCTCCTTTTTTTATATTTTTTTAATCATTGTCAGGATGTTTTTGCCGTTTTCGTAGGAATAGGTGACAGAATCCATGGTCTTTTTTACGATGAATATGCCAAGACCGCCGATCTGCCGCTCTTCTATGGACAGGGTTATATCGGGGTCGGGCTTTTTCAAAGGATCAAAGGGCATACCGTCATCGGAGAGCACGAATGTCACGTCACGGGTATCTTTGTCAAATCCGATATCCAAAACAGCCGTGCCGTTGCCATCTGCATATGCGTAGTGGGCAACGTTGACGAACACCTCTTCGATGGCTACGCAGATTGCGGTGGTGTTCTTCATGGAGCATTCGTAGCTTTCCAGCTGCTCTTCTACAAACTCGAGCACGTCAGACAGCATGTCGGTGTTTGCGGGAAAGGTCTTGCTTATCATAGCTGCGCCTCCTTTGCGGGGCTTATAGTCAAACATAAGCATGGTAATATCGTCAAACTGAGGAGCCTCGCCAACGAACTCATCGATATCGGCTTTCAGTGCGGGCAGCAGTTCGGTAGCCTCTGCGGTAGCGTTACGGTTCATAAATGCCAGCAGTCTGTCCTCACCGTAGAGCGTTGATTCGGTGTTGGTTGCCTCGGGCACACCGTCGGTGTAGAGGAACAGGCGGTCACCGGGCTTGAGATCAAGCTCGTTTACGCGGTAACGGAATCCCTCAATACCTGCCAGAACAAATCCTGCACGTGCACGCAGATACTCGAACGACCCGTCGGCACGCTTGAGCAGGGGAGGATTGTGACCTGCGTTGGCATACTTAATATGTCCGGTCTCAAGATCCAGAATACCCATCCATGAGGTTACGAACATATCTGCTTCGTTGTTTTCGCAGAGCTTTTCGTTTGCCAGAGTAAAGATATCGTTTACTTCCAGACCTCTCTCGGCAAGATCTTTGATGATGGTCTTTGCGGTCATCATGAACATTGCGGCGGGGATTCCCTTGCCCGACACGTCAGCGGCAAGGAATGCCACGGTAGTATCGTTGAGCTTGTAGAAGTCATAAAAGTCACCGCCGACTTCTTTTGCTGCGATCATCTTGGCGTATATCTTGTAGTCATCGCCGTCGGGGAAGTTTGTAGGCAGAGCAGAGAGCTGTATCTGCTTTGCGTATTCAAGCTCCTTGTCGATACGTGCGGCAGCCTCGGCAATATACCGCTTGAGGGTTGCAACAGTCGAGTTGATATCATCGGAGAGGGATGCAAACTCCTCGTTGGATCGTACGTCAACCGTTACGTTGAGGTCACCGTCGGTGATTCTTGCAAGGGTGTCGTTTATCTTCTTCAGGTTATTTATGATTACCCGTTTGATGAGGATATATACAAATACGAACAGTGCGGCAAAAATCAGCACCTGCATAAAGATACTTGTATAAATAGACGCATCGCGCATGAACATTGCCTCATCCTGGGGCAAGGCGGCGATAATGCAGTAACCCTCAACAAACTTGAATACGTACATGTGTCTTTCGGTAAGCTCGGTCCCGGGAATTACCACGTTGGCGTAGTCCATCTTGCTGGAATGCTTGCCTGCAAGCATTTCTGCGGGGGGAAGGATACCTATATCCGAGATATGGCTGCCTGAGTAGCTGTCGTTTGTGACCAGATTAAGACTCTCGTCGCAGATAGCGATAAATCCGCCTGTGCCTACGTGTCTGTTCTGGGTAACGTCAATGACGAACTCGTTGAGCATTTTATGGAACTGCTCGGCATCGTATCCCACCTGAATAAATCCGCCTGCGGACAGCTTTATGGCAGCGTATTTTCTCCATACGGAGGGATCGTTGCCTTTGGGAGCGTATTCCTGTACGTATGTATCCTGCACCTTGAGCATATCGACAAACTCTTTGGACTGCTCTGTGCTGTTCATATCGAACTCGTTGACAAGTTCTGTTTCGGTGGACTTGATGATCATGCCCGTATTGGATACGATATGTATCTCCTTGACACCGTATTTGTCGGCTATTTCGCTCATGGAGATGTTGCGGTTTCGCTCATAAACCATCTTGATATCTTCGGCGATGGAAAGAAGCTGCTGATCGGATCGGTCTTTAATATCCTTTTGGGCATCGTTGATAGCGGTTGTGAATATTTCCTGTGTTTCGATCTTTACCATGCCGTTCTGCAGCACGTAGGTAAATGTACTGGTAATAAGATAGGCAATGACGATACATGCAAGCAGCCAGCGCTGGAATGTATGTGCAATACGCTCGGAGCCTTTGTCGCGGTCGGTGCGCTCATGGCTAAGTGTGGAAATTATGATGATTGCCACGCCAACAGCCACAGCATTGCCCAGTATCATGGGGAAGGTCGCACCCTTGACAAACTCAAAAGCATAAGAGGAGTCTCTCATATTGGTCAGGAATATGAGGATCATATGTATGACCTCACATACTACTGCGATACATACTCCGTAGCCCCAGGTAGGCTTTTTGTTGTCGAACATCAGCTTTCTCAGTCCGGCAGCCATCAGACCTGCCAGTATGGTAGCAACACTGCATGCCACTCTGGTGTATGTTCCTGCGCCCCAGAATACCGAGAACCAGCGGTACAGACCGCCTATAAGACCGGATATGACACCGGCAGGCCCGCCGAATATAAGACCCGCGGACAAAGGTGCTGCGTCACGGACGTTTACAACAGTACCCAGCAATTCCACGCCGTAGCTTGATGCAAATGCCGACACCAGACCAAACAGTATACCGATGATGATCTGCTTGGTCATGTAGGGCAGCTTGTTTGCCTTGGTGTACTTGTCTGCCAGATAAATTGTAAGCACAAGGATGCTGTTAAGCAATATGGGGATTATAAGTCTCATTCAGAAGCCTCCATGCAGTTATTTTGTTATCATCCACTGTATGAATGCAGCCATCAGGTCGCCGATGATGCCGATGAACAGGAGCAGCACAAGATAGAGGAACATACTGCTGCGGCTGATCGAATTGGCAGAAATATTGTAGTAGAAGTTATAGTGACCGTTTAAGTTTGTTTCACGGCTCTGCTGCCACTGATATGTGATGACGTCCTCACAGTTATAGTCAGAGGGCAGATATTTTGAGTACAGATCGTTTTCCATACGGCGGATGCGGTAGGTGTTGCTGTCGTTGAGCTCATAATTCTCGTCAATGGATATGGTTATTACGGCTTTTTTCAGCTTCTGACGATGAAATACACCGATTCTGGTGATCTCTTCGGGCAGCAGTCTGGACTCGTTGATACGGATGGAGTAGCCGTATTTTTCCGAGATTATGGGTGTGGTGATCAGATCTCTCAGTCTGCTGAGGATCTTGCCCATGTCAACGCTGGGCTTGAATATCTCATCCAGCGACTTATGGGGCATACGCCAGATAAAATATGCCTCGTCATTGTCAATATAGGGAAGAAGCTGGTCAAAATCGATGGTAATAAGTGTGCCGTGTGCCAGCTCTTTCAGCTGATAATCCAGCGTGCTGATGTGCACGATATCCATGGTCTTGCCGTTGTAGGCTACCTCGGAGGTGCATCTGTTTTTCATAAAATCTATGATGCAGGCGGCGCTGAATGTTGCCTGCAGGATCTTTGTGTCTCTGAAACGCAGAGATACGTCCTCGATATCCTCCTCTGTAACAACAAACGGGATATATACGTTCAGTGCCTTGCTGGATTTTATACCGATTATATGGAGTGCCAGATCCACGTAGCTTTTGCCTTTGGGGTTTACCCAGTTGTTTATGTAGACGGTACTTGTATCATCACCGTCTATCCATATCGCCCAACCGTCGTCGGCGAACTTTCTCTCTTTTTTGGCCATGATTATGCGCCCCCTTTTATATAATATTGTAACCCGAAACAAACTTTGCTGCAATATTTTTTTCGTCCAGACCAAGATAAACGGCCCGCTCCATCCGCTCTGCAAGGGTCAGCGGCTGGGGATGGCGAAGAACACTGTCGTCCATTACGACTGCATCAAACTGATACCCGGGCAAAAAGCTGCCCACCTTGCCGAAAAATGCGCCGCCGCCCATGGTTGCCAGATAAAATGCCTCGGAAAATATAAGCGGTCTTACCGACTCATCAACCATCCTGAAATACATCTTGGATACCTGTATTGCGTCGGTGATAGCCCTGAATACAGATTCGCTGTGTCCGCCTGCTATATCTGTGCCGAGACCGATGTTCAGTCCCAGATCAAGATACTTGCGGATAGGTGCTATACCCGAGGTCAGGTTCATATTGGATGCAGGACAGTGGGCAACGAACACACCGTTTTTGCGCATCAGCCCGACCTCTTCATCGCTTGACCATACACAGTGAGCCATTACGGTTTTTACGTCGGTGTTTATATCGTCGTTTTTGCCGAACAGATCGTACTCGTTGTAAGAATCTCCGTAAAACTCATTGTCGGGCCTCAAAAATCTTACAAACTCAATCTCGCCCTTGCTCTCTGACAGATGGGACTGTACAGGTATGCCGTAAGCCATCTGTATCTCGCGCAGTTCTTCCATCAGCTTGTCTGTGCAGCAGGGGATGAATCGGGGCGTGAGAATAGGCAGGGTGTTTTTATATTTATCCTTGACCGCATTTATCCAGCCAAAGGTGGTATATGCAGAAATATCGGCATTCTTTTCGGTCAGAGCCTCGCTTGCCTCTCTGTCCATATTGACCTTGCCCACATAGCTGACAAGCCCGCTCTTTTCCATCAGGTCCATAAGCAGCTCGGTAGCGTATCTGTGCCGTGTGGCAAATATGCATGCTCTCGTGGTAGCGCCTTTTTTCAGCGCATCAACAAATATCCCGTAGGCTTTTTCGGCATAGGCGAGATCTTCGTATTTTTCCTCCTCGGGAAAGGTATACCGATTGAGCCAATCCATCAGCTCAAGATCCATACACATTCCGCGGAATGCATACTGCGGCGCATGGATGTGCAGATCCACCATTCCGGGGAAGATCAGCATGTCTCCATAGTCATACAGGGGCAGATGGGCATATTTTTGGGGCAGTGTGTCAAACACCCCCTCGGAAACTCCGTCTACACAAACCGCATATGCATGCTCATGCAGATCAAGCTGACTTGGTGTGATAGTTTGGCAGATATTACCCTTTATGACAAAACTTTTACTCATACCCGATCATTCTCCCTTTGGGTTTATGACTGATTTATCCACGTGCCGCTCATTGAGTCAATTAACTGCCTTGTCGCAATGCAGCATCTGCTGCCTTCTCACGATTTTTGAATCAGGCTTATAGTACGGCGCAGGACCCTCAAACTCCTTGTCACCAATCGACATATCGGCGCGCACAGCCGACTCATATACGGACGTTTTGATAAACGGAAGCCTGATTCTGGCACAGGGGATCAAAAATCTCGCGTGATATTCCACCTCGGCGGCAAAAGAATATATTGATGTGTTGCCTGTATGGGTCGCCAGTATAGCGGCGGCCTCATACCCGTCGGGGGAGGCGGGGTCTTTTATATATATTTTGTTGTTGTCGCAAATTACCCTCTCGGCGCTTTTATTCAGTCGGGCTATAAACTCGGGCAGTCTGGATGCCTTTTTTGAGTGTTTGCCCAAGTTTTGCTTGTATTGATCGGGCAGCTCCAGACAGCCGTTTTGTGCATATGAGGCAATATGCCTGATGTACAACTGAGCCACAAGATAAGCGCCGCAGGAGTCGGGTGAGACAAAATAGCGCTTTATTGCATTGTGGTGGCGCTGGCCTCTGTGGGCGACCACGCGGTTGATCTCTCGGTTGAGAGCGGTGCGGTTTTGGTCATCGGGATTGCACAGACAGGATATAAGCGCCTCACAGTCAAATGGTACAAAGCTGATTGTCACGCCGGGTGTGTCACCGTCGGCAGGGCGGCCGTCTTGGGCATCCTGCTCCTGCTCGCGGAGCTTTAACAGACTGTATACGTGGCTGTCGCCATCGGCCACCGCGTACAAAAACCAGTCGTCAAAAAAATTGTCGCACTCAAGCCTCTGTCCGTCACCGGATAAAAAGTCAAATATTTCCCGCTCGCCGAGTATCGCGGAAATCGGCTTGTAAATGAGCCAAAATCCATCTTGAGTGGATAGGATATCCGACTCTTTTATGCAGTTTTGGTCTTTCAGCTGAGTGAATATCTTGGGCAGATGATTCTTGTCCATACAAACCTACTCTTTACGTCATAATATGTTTATGCAAAAGGGGAGAGCATATCCTTCGGGTTCGGTCTGTCAGTTGGTAATCGCATTGCAGCGCACGGTAACTTTACCCGTGCCGCCGCCGGGAGTGCAGGTGTACAGAGACAAATCAAAGCCGCTTGTTATCATCTGCTCGGTGGCATCATCGGACAGGGTTTCCAGCAGTACGACCTCATAATAGTGAGCAGTACCGCTCACGTCGGTCAACAGAATAATATCACCGGGCTGCAGCTCGGGAAACCGCTTGAAATGTGCTCTGTAATTGTGCCCCGCGATAACAAAGTTCTCTTCATAATAGCTGCCGTAATAGACGCAGGGCGCAACCTTGAGCTTGGGGTAGCTCCAATCGGTCAGCACGGGCAGCTCAAGATTGAGCACGGGTATGGACAGTATGCCTATACACTCGTAGTCGTCGACCTTGGTCGTGGGCATTTGGGGGACAGCGGGAGTATCTTCCTGCTGCGGCTCGGTTTGTTCGTCGAGCACGGTCTCACTCGTATCGGGCACGGAAGGCGCGGGCTCAGTATCCTCTATACTGCCGCTGCCGGTTTGCGTATCCGAGGCGGCATCGTTGCCGGCAGCCGAATCATCGGGGAGAGTGCTATCCTTGTTGGGAATCTGCAGCTGAACGTCCTGCAATATACGCAGTGATTCACTCTCTGCGTGCCTGTCCTCCCATCGGTTGTAGAGTATCAGACCCACAGATGAGGCAAGCAGGCATATGCCGAGAGCAATGCACAAAACACCTGTTTTCTTACCCATTTTGATTGCTCGATTTCCGCAGCAGAACGTATCCGACTGCAATAAGAAGCATACCTGCCATTGCCAGAATGGGAATAGGCCAGACCAGCTGTCCTGCATCTATCAGCGCCGAGGTGTTTGTTACGGTGAACTCAAGGCCGTTTTGGGTATAGGTTGCAGTAAAGCCCTGAGGCACCTCAGCCTCAAGCACGCTGTATGCATCACTCTGGGGCATATCCAAAAATCTCATCTGCCAGTTGTTCTGCTCGCTCAGTATTGCGGTCGCGACAAGATTGCCGTCACGGAGCAGCTGAACGGTCACACTGTCTGTGATGGGTGTGGATTCATCGGTGTTCCACACTTTTTTGATTGTGATGTCCACGAGCCTTTCGGTGTCTGTTTAGGGAGATGCGTTGATTTCATAGTTGTATGTTATGCCTGTCTTGTAGGGAACGGTAACGATAAAAGATCTGCAATCGGCATAGCCTCTGACCGAATTGATCTGCTTGACAAAATACAGACCGAGAGGCAGATTGGAGAAAACCGCTGTTCCGTTGGAATCGGTGGTTGCCTGTCTGGACGACAGGGAGGCAGACAGTACGTAGGAGTCGAGCTTGGATGCAAGAGAGCGGTCATTCAGCGCTATACCGCAGGTCGAAAACTCAGGGGTATATGTATAAGCAAGATTGCCCGCCTGGTTCAGTCGTACTGTAGCCACGTAATATACGCAAAGCTGGGCACCGGGTATGGGCGCGCCGTTTTCGGGATCGGTCAGCGACACGGTTATCGAGCCCGTGCGGCTTTCGTCATAGCCCAGGGCAAATGCCGATACGGGCATTATTGCCAGAATCAGCGCAGCGATCACAGCGGTTATAAGCTTATTTTTCATTGCCTGAGTCTCCTTTCTTGGGTTTTTGCGGGGTGCGGTATTTGACCATCAGGTGTATCAAAAATACCAGCAGCATAGGCGCAGCCACGGCAGGTGTGACAACAAGGGGCTCTATCTGGAACGCCTCGTTGGATACGTAGATGGGCGGCTTTTCTATAATAGTTTCTATTCTCACACCGCGGACAAGCAGACGGTGGGTGTTGATGCCGTATGGGGTGCAGGTGAACAGAGTGCAGTAATCCATACCATCAACTATCTGCAGATCATCAAACTCGCGGGGTGTAATGACCTTTACCTGATCGACCTGATAGGTCAGCACCTGATCAAGCACAGTGATCTGAAAAGTATCACCAACCTCAAGTCTGTCCAGATCGGTAAACAGTCTTGCGCTGGGCAATCCTCTGTGTGCCGACATTACGCAGTGGGTGCTCTCTCCGCCTACGGGCAGGCTTGTACCCTCAAGATGACCTACGCCTTTGTTAAGCACGTCAGTGGATGTGCCGTGATAGATAGGCAGTTCAACGCCGATCTTGTCTATCTTGACGTAGCCTATGATATCTGTACCCTCGATTTTCAGCGCATCATAATACCCGGGCACGTCGACATAATCCCTCAAGGGATAGGTGGTCTCGCCGAGTGCTTGGTTGTAATCGTATGCAGACTGAAAAACCGCGCTGTAATCCTTTGGCTCAAGATGCTTGAGTACCGTTTCGTAGTTTACGATTGCTCGTGTTTGAGTTTTTGAGTTCCAATAACTGCTGAAAGCAGGATATATCAGCACGGAGACGCCTATCAAAAAACCAAGGGTCAGAACATCACCGGTTTTGCCAACGCCATCTCCGCCCCCGCGGTGGAATTCAAGACGGAAGGCTTTATCCTGGGTGTAGGCGCAAAGATGTTCACCATCGCAGGACCTGTCATTGTCTATGGCGTGAGCGTCAGCGTGGTGTATGGTTTTATCTATTGGATTTGGACAATGATATAAAAAGCAGGACTTCTCTTTGGGAGGAGTCCTGCTTTTTATGTATACCCTTCTTCGACGGACTTTTCTACACAGATTGTGTAGAATCAAACTGACAAGAGGAAAGGAGCGAATACCATGACAGAAGAAAACTATCA
>JAFYMQ010000108.1 GCA_017556565.1 Clostridia bacterium
ACGGAACGAACGTCGCAAAGCTCACCGAGGACGAGGCAAGAGCTTATGCAAAGCAGTATGAGGACGCAGGTATCAAGGTATGGTCTATCGGCTCTCCTCTCGGAAAGGTGAGAATAACCGCAGACTTTGAGGAGCATATGGCAAAGAACAACATCGGCGCAGACCTGTTCATGATGCAGTCCAACGCAGGTGTTATGACCTTTGACGTTGCAAAGAGCAAGCCCGTTGCTGTTGCAGACTCCGGTCCTATCGCAGGTATCATCGCTGCTAACTATCTGTCCAAGATGATGGGCGAGAAGAACATCATCACCTTCGACATCGGCGGTACTTCCACCGACGTCGCTCTGATCCAGGACAATGTTATCAAGTTCACCACTGAGAGCCACATCGAGGGTTATCCTATATCCGTTCCTTCCGTTGACCTGTCCTTCATCGGCGCAGGCGGCGGCTCTCTGGCTTATGTTGACCGCGGCGGCGCACTCAAGGTCGGTCCCCAGTCCGCAGGCGCAGACCCCGGCCCTGTCTGCTACGGCAGAGGCGGCACACGTCCCACCGTTACCGACGCAAACCTTGTTACCGGTCATATCCGTCCCGAGATCTTTGAGGAGAACCTGACCAACGCTCTCGAGACGACCAAGGCAGCTATCGAAGAGCATATCGCAAAGCCCATGGGCATCAGCGTTATGCAGGCTGCAGAGGGTATCCTGCAGGTCATCAACTCCAACATGCTCAGATGCATCAAGCTGATCTCTGTCCAGAAGGGTTACGATCCCCGTGAGTTCGCTCTGGTCTGCTACGGCGGCGGCGGCGGAATGCACGCAGGCAAGATCGCAGAAGAGCTGGAGATGGAGAAGGTCATCGTTCCTTATTCCCCCGGTACCTTCAGCGCAATGGGTCTGGTTCTGTCCGACATCAAGGCTGACCACGTCCACACCAAGCTGCTTACCCGTGAGCAGGTCAATGCCGACATCATGAACGAGATCTACAATGAGCTCGACAAGCGCGGCATCCAGAGCCTTGAGGAGCAGGAGGTTCCCGAGAAGGATCGTCTGCTCGTCCGTACCTGCGATATGCGTTATTTCGGTCAGGCATTCGAGATCAGCGTTCCCATGCCCTCCGGTGAGATCACCGAGCAGGTCATCGAGGATCTGGCAGATGCATTCCACGAAATGCACCGCAAGGCATACGGCCACTGCATGAAGGAAGATCCCATCGAGTTCGTTAACTACCGTGTCAGCGCTATCGGCTCCTTTGTCAAGCCTGACGTTGTTTCCAGCGCATCTGCCGCCAAGAAGGAAAAGAAAGAGCCCCTCTACGGCACCGCTGTATTTGACGGCGTAGAGCACAATGTGCCCATCTACGACCGTGATACTCTGGTAGCAGGAGATGTTATCCAGGGTCCTGCAGTCATCGGCGAAATGGGTGCTACAGTTGTAGTTTACCCCGGTCACCATGCCGAAGTCGATAATATGCAGAACATCATCATGTACACCAACGTGAATAAGAAGTAAGGAGGAGAGAATAATGGCCAATTCTATTTTACTGGAAGTTGTCAATAATGCTCTGCGCAGCGTTGCCGAGCAGATGACCGTTACTATGGTTCGCAGCTCCTATTCCACCATCGTTAAGGAAATGATGGACTGCTCCTCCGCTATCTTTGATGCAAAGGGCAGAATGCTGTCTGAGGGCGCAAACGTTCCCATCCACCTCAACTGCCTGGGCCCCTGCCTCAACACCGTTCTTACCAAGTTCTTCTCCCGCGAGCAGCTCAATCCCGGTGACATCATCCTCACCAACCATCCCTATGCAGGCGGCGAGTCTTTGGGCTCCCACCACACCAAGGACCTCATCATGATCGCTCCTATCTTCTATCAGGACAAAGAGCTGGTCGGTTTCTCGGTCACAATGCTCCACCACAAGGACGTTGGCGGCATCTGGACAGGTGACTCCTGGACAGTCGAGATCTGGCAGGAAGGCTTCCTGATGGAGCCCGTCAAGCTGTACGACAAGGGCGTACGCAACGAAGCTCTGTGGAGCGTCATCCTCAACAATACCCGTACCCCCAGAGATATGAAGGGCGACCTGATGGCTCAGATCTCCGCATGTAACATCGGTGTCAAGAACTTCTGCGCAATCGTCGACAAGTACGGCATGGACACCGTCAACGAAGTTTGCGAAGCTCTGATGGACTACTCCGAGCGTCTGACCCGTGCTGAGATCGCTGATATCGAAGACGGCGAATACACCCACGAAGAAAAGATCCTGGACGACGGCTTTGCAGGCGGCCCCTACACCATCAAGCTGACCGTACGCGTCAAGGGCGACAATATCGAGTTTGACTACACCGGCACCGATCCTCAGATCCGTGGCCCCATCAACTCTCCTCTGTCCGCAACCACTTCGGCAACCTACTACGCAATGCGCTGCATCACCGATCCCTCCATTCCTTCCAACGGCGGCTGCCAGCGCCCCATCAAGGTTATCGCTCCCGCAGGCACTCTGGTCAACTGCCAGGCTCCCAACGGCTGCTTCCAGCGTATGGTTACCGACCACATCCTTGTTGACCTGATCATGGGCGCAATGTCCAAGGCTGTTCCCACCAAGGTTATGGCTGACTCCTGCGGCAACAACTACGACTTCTGCAACGGTACCAACCTTGAGACCCATCCCCGCGGTGGTGAAAGCACCCACCGTCAGTACTGGGGCGAGATCGTTCCCGGCGGTCTGGGCGCAAGAGCAACCAAGGACGGCCTGTCCGTAATGTCCTGCCACGTTACCAACTGCCCCATTCCTCCTCTGGAGGCACAGGAGATCGAGGCTCCCATGATGTTCGTAGAGCGTGCTCTGCTGCCTGACTCCGAAGGCGCAGGTAAGTACCGCTCCGGCTTTGCACAGCGCAGAAAGTGGAAGCTGGTGGGCTATGACGGTCTGCTCTCCCACGTTTCTCAGAAGTCCTTCATTCCTCCTCAGGGTCTGTTCGGCGGCGAACCCGGACGCTGCAGCCAGTGGATCATCAACGAAGGTCTGCCTAATGAGCGCGTTCTTGAGTACTCCATGGGTGACGTTATCCCCCTCGAGTACGGCGACACCGTTACCTGCCTGACCGCATCCGGCGGCGGCTACGGCGATCCCTTTGAGCGTGATGTTGAGCTGGTTCTGGAAGACGTAACCCTCGGTCTTGTTTCTGTCGAGCGCGCTAAGAATGTCTACGGCGTAGTTATCGACGCAAAGACCCTCACAGTCGACGAAGCAGCCACCAAGGCTCTTCGCGCATCCAAGTAAACAGCAAAAATCAAATCGGCAGGGAAGACTCCCTGCCGATTTTTTATCGCTCATATTAAATTAACCGTTATATATATGCAGCTGCAGATTATCTTATATATTGCCTTACTCGTCGCAGGTTTCGGCCTTGAGTGCAGCCACGTCCATCAGCACCCGCTCGGAGTGTATGTCGCTCTGATAGGGGTAGGAGACGGCAATTTTCTCAAACATAGCCTTCAAGCTCTCTGCCTTTACAGTATCTTTATCTCCAAGCAGAGCCAGCGCATACTCTGTACGCATTACAGAGGGGAAGGTCTTCATGGTCTTCATAAACTTGCCCTGCTCTTTGTCCAGCATGTTCTCTATGACAGCGGGCCTGTTCTGATGTATCAGCTCGATATATATGCGGTCACAGATCATCAGTCTGCGGTGTATGCCGACTATTCCGCTGTCTATAGTGAGCAGATGCTCCATCAGCTTGTCTGCATCAATGTATCTGCTCTGGTCCATCAGTCGGTTGGCTGCAAACACACCGATGGCAGCCACCATACTGTTTTTCATGGCATCATCAGAGGGGAGGGCAAACCACTCCTCGGGCATATCGCGCAGCCGCACACCGAGAGAGGTCTGCTGATTGACCTTCATCTGCACCCAGAATGCCCGCAGTGCCTGAGGATCCTTGCCCAGCGAAAATGCATTATAGCCGTCGTTGTCGACCTCGCCCATGTGCATGGGGACGCCGTTCATCACCGCCAATGCAAAGCCGATCACGGCAAATATCATCAAAACAGCCGCAGCAATGGGGTACCGGGGCAGTGCAAGACTCAGCGCAAGGAACAGACAGCCGAACACAATGTTCATTATCGAGCCGCCAAGATTGTACAGAAACACCGGCAGCCTGCCGTCAACCATGTCGGGGGGCGACATCAGGCATTGACCGCCTGTGCCTGCAATGGTCAGCCTTTTCAGCTTGAGCCTGCCCTCGTCGCGGATAAGCATAAATGACAGTATGCGGAAGGAGCCGAACTTATATCCGCTTATAAGTCCGAACACAAGATGCCCGAACTCGTGCATTATAAGCTGCATCAGTATAGCCGCATACATAGCGATAAACAGTATAACAAGCGATATCAGCGGTCTTTCGGGTACGGCACGGTTGATATACTTCACCATCAGCACGCCGCACACAGCGCCGATCATCGCAAAAAACGCCATAGGCAGGTATTTTTTCAGAGAGGTGTTCTTGTTCTTTTTCATATTTTGCTCCATGTAGATCGTTATTGTATCATGCAACCAATTGCAGGCCGTAGATAAGAAATGCGATGGGAATAACCGTCAGCATAGTCCACAGTATATATCTGCCCATTATCTCAAAATCCGAAGGCTCTGCATCCTCAGGGTTGTTGATTTGGAATGATAAATTAAACCTGAATATCTCGTCAATAAACAGTATGCTGATGGTATTCAGTGCAAATAAAAATATGGATCCCAAAAGTATGAGCATGCTGCCTTTGTGTGTCAGCTCGGGATTGCGGGTCAGCGCAATAATGGTGTATATATTGGGCTCTGCGGTATCCTTGTTGCTTGTGTATTGCGGGCGGTTTCCGATGTCTACGCTCATATGACCGAGATTTTTATCGCCGTCTTCGTCATACAGATACCAATACCCTTTGCTTAATTGCCAAAAACCGCCGCGGAATACGATTCTCTCACCGCATCGCACCTCTATGCCGGTCATAGAGCTTGCGTTCTGGTGATTTTTGGGCACTGCGGAAGGATCCTTGACGATAATGTAAGGCCCGTAGAGCGTATCACCATAGTAAAACTCTACAGTATCTTTGCCGGTCACGACAAATCTCGAATCTGTTCTGTCAAGCTTGCCCGAATAGACCGTGCTGCCGTTTATGACTTCGGGTACGAATATCTGCCCATTATACAAAAAACCGACTCTCGCCACAGTCTTGGGATAAATAATAGAAAAAACGATCACCGCAACTATCATAATAATCAAAAGTGCTTTTTGATAGATGTTTAAGTTTTTGATACGTTCCACAATTTTACCCCTTTCGATTCGTTGTATATTTATATAGTACCAAAATCCCGCCTATATTTCAAGTACCGCAAAAAAGCGCCTACACGCAAAAAAGCGCCGCCCAAGCAGCCTGCCATAGCAGACCGCTCTGCGCGTTGTGTTTTTTATTGCACGACAGATTTTTCACCTTCTGTGATTATTTCCACCAGTTTTTTCAGGGCGGGGGACAGCCATTTGTTCTTGCGTACCAGTACCTGACTGTATGAAAACTGCGCGGGCATCTGTACATTGACTGCGGCAAGATGCTCTGTGTGCAGGTTTTTGTTTACGGCGCTTTGGTAGAGGAATGTCACCGAGCAGTCGTCTTTGAGGAATGCCGATATAGCGCCGATGTTGTTTATCATTACGGTGTCTTTTATCTCGCCGCCCACAGTTGCGGCAAGCCGACGCAGAGTGGTGTGACAGTTGCCCATAGGCGCAGGAATAACAAAGGGATACCGGAACACCTCAGAGAGTGTAACGTCGCCCCCGTGCGCCAGCGGATGACGGCTGCTTGCCAAAAACACCATAGGCTCCTCACGCTTGTGCAGACACTCAAGCATAGGATCGGTGTTGACAATATCGGTGATATATATCAAATCGAGCTTGTTTTGCCGCAGCATTTCCCGCAGCTGATCAGCTTCGCCTATCTCCAGCTCAAGATGCACCTTTTTGTAGCTTTGTTTGAACCGGGATACAACGTCCAGCATGGTACAGAACATCAGCGACTCCAGAGCGCCTATCCGCAATGTTATCTCGCTGTTTTCGGTCTGCTCGCCCATTTGGGACATTTTTTGGCGGATATGCATCATCTGGGATGCGTAGTCCAAAAACTCGCCGCCAAGCTCGGTAAGATGATTCTTCCTGCCGATGCGCTCAAACAGCGCACAGCCAAGCTCCTGCTCAAGCGCCTGAATATGTGCGGTCACCGTAGATGGGGCGTATTGCAGCTCCTGCGCCGCTTTGGCAAAGCTGCCCGTCTCCACTATCCGCAAAAAAGTCTGTACGTAGGTTATATCCATAATCGTTCACCATTCCCGAATTGATTGTTCGTTCTATTCCGATTTACAAAAATATTATAGGACATTATAATCATAATTGCAAGCAACACGCAGAAAGGAAATTATCTATATGAGTCTTGATTTTTTGTATCTCAGCGAACCTGATATGCTCAAAGCCGGCGTTCTCGATATGAAGCGCTGCGTTCAGTCTATGGACGATATGTTCCGCACCATGGGTGAGGGCGATTACCTGATGGGCAGCCCCAGCGAGAATCACCACGGCATGATGCTTTGGTTTCCTATTGAGGAGCGGGTGGGCAAAATGCCGGTTGCAGGCCCTGACCGCCGCTTTATGGCTATGCCTGCATATCTTGGCGGCAGATTCTATATCTGCGGCAACAAATGGTACGGTTCCAATGTCAAAAACTCTGAAAAAGGTCTGCCCCGCAGCGTACTTACCGTAATGCTCAACGACGTTGATACGGGCGCACCCGTTGCATTGATGAGCGCAAACCTGCTCAGCTCCATGCGTACCGGTGCAGTACCCGGCGTTGCCACCAAATATCTGCAGAAGAGCGACGCGTCTACCGTTGCAATCATCGGTGCCGGCGTTGTCAGCCGCAGCTGCCTGCTGGGTATCTCGGAGACTATCAAGATAAAAGGCACCGCCAAAGTCTACGACCTGTTCTATGAAAAAGCCGAAAAGTTCTGCCGGGATATGCAGAGCCAGACCTCTCTCAAGCTTGTGCCCGTAAAGACCATGGAAGAGGCGATAGTCGGCAGCGACGTTGTCAGCGTTGCCGCATCGGGTCTGCAGCCTGTCGATATCCCCGACGAGTGGATCAAGCCCGGCGCTATCTATCTGGCAACAGGTACAGCCAATTTCTCCAATGAAGCCTACAGCAAGTATAACGTTGTTTTTGACAACTGGAAGATGCACAAAGACTGGCTGGACGAGTTGCGTGACGAGCCCGAGCGTCTGCTCAGCGTCAACGCAGGTCACCCCTCTGCGCGCCTGCTCCTGAAAGTCAGCTCGGGAGAGGCTGACGGCAGCAAGATGATCTCTCTGGGCGATATTATTGCCAATCCCGAACTGGGAAGAAAGACCGATGATGACGTGTTCCTGTTCCTGACCGGCGGCATGGGTACAGAGGACGTGGCATGGGGGTATGACGTATACTCCGAGGCAGTCCGTCTGGGCATCGGACAGAAGCTTTCTCTTTGGGACAAACCTCACTGGGCATAAATATCAATATATGTAAAGTATAGCACCTTGCAAGGGTAACCCCTGCAAGGTGCTTGTCGGTTGCAGATAATCTGCCGCAACCTGCAGATTTCAGACGGTGTATCGCAGGGCTGGGGTGGGATTTTTTGAATGGGTACAGCCCAGTTTTGATATTTGTCAACAGACCGAATACGCCTGACTATTGACAAAAATATCGGTATGTGTTATTTTCTATTTATATAAGTATGCGGATAAAACCGCATGATATTTGATGACTGTAACCGGCACAATAGGGTGTCGTGTATGGCAAAGAGGCCAAGGCTACACAGTAGCCTTGGCCTTTTGCGCTTTTTTAGGGCAAAAATGAGAGGGGGGAGCACAGTTGCCGTCGCATATTTTGAGTGTAGGTATAGACATAGGCACGTCCACCACTCAGGTCATATTCAGCCGTCTGCTGATGGACAATATGGCAGATTACTTTTCCGCTCCCCGCATCTCGATCGTGGGCAAAGAACTGGTCTACAAAAGCCCCGTTCATCTCACACCCCTCAAGACCCCGGTGCTTATTGACGGAGAGGGCGTGCGGCGCATAGTTGAGGACGAATATCGCAAAGCGGAATTCACCCCAGCCGACGTTGATACGGGCGCGGTTATCATCACCGGCGAGTCGGCACGCAAAGAAAACGCCGCCGAGGTCACCGCACAGCTCAGCGGTTTTGCAGGTGAGTTTG
>JAFYMQ010000109.1 GCA_017556565.1 Clostridia bacterium
ATCAGAGCCATCACCGAGAAGCTGTAGAATGTAGCCGACAGCGGGTTGCAGTTTTTGAGCATCTTAATCTTGGTTACCACGTTGTAGGCGCTGTAGGCAAGACCCGACGCAAGGCCCAGCAGGGTACCCAACAGGCTGAATCTTGCGCCTGCGATCAGTCCCGAGACGAGCACGCTTCCGCCGATGACCAGCACTACGGCAACGGCTTTGCGGAGGTTGAACTTTTCGCCCAGAAAGGCTACCGAATAGGCCATAACAAACACGGGCGCGGTGTACATCAGCACCACGGCGGTGGACACCGATGAGTGGCCGATGGCGGCAAAATACAAGGTCGCCGTTCCGAATACGGCGGCGCCGCTGAGTGCAAACATAAACAGCTGAGAGAGGCTGACGCGGAATGCAGACTTATCCCGCAGGAACAGATACACGCCCATGCCGACTGCCGAGACTACACTGCGCATGCAGGTCATCTGCACGGGTGTGAAGCCGTAGGGCGACAGCAGGTTGACGAATATGCCCGAGGTTCCCCAGCATATGCCCGCAAGCACGATATATAGCAAAGCCGATTTTTTCATGATTTTTCCTCCCCTGTTTGGGCTACGGGAGATAATATAGCACAAATATACGGAAATGTAAATCAATAAAAGTGGGTTTTGCTTGCGGTTTTTCCGTGGGCGATGTATAATAATGGTATAAATACAGACGCAAGCCAAAAAACAACAAGGAGGTATTTGTATGAAAAAGTTGACCGCGCTGATATTGGTGCTGATGTGTCTTGTGACACTGTGTGCATGCCGCACAACATCCCAACCGTCCACATCTGCCAAGCCTGTTATCTATCTCTATCCCGAAACCGCGACTCAGGTGACCGTGACACTTGATTATAACGGTCGACTGACCAGCACCTACCCTGCTTATGGCAATGGCTGGACTGTAGCGTCGCAGCCCGACGGCACGCTGACAGATGCTTCCGGCCGTGAATATTATTGTCTGTTCTGGGAAGGCGAAAGCTATGTAGACTACGATCTGTCCACCGGCTTTTGCGTCAAAGGCGAGGACACGGCGGCATTTTTGGAAGACGCGCTCAAAAAGCTGGGGCTCACCGACAAGGAAGCCAATGAGTTTATCATCTACTGGTTGCCCAGAATGGAAATCAACGAGTATAATGTGATCTCTTTTCAGCAGGAGATTTATACCGACAACGCGGCTTTGACCATAACACCCGCGCCCGACAGTATACTGCGTGTATTTATGGCGTGGAAGGCTGCGGATGAGCCTGTTGACATCAAGGCGCAGGAGCTGCAGGGATTCAAGCGCACCGGCTTTACCGTCGTTGAATGGGGCGGCGCTGAGATACGCTGAAAAGAAAAAAGGCATCAAATGACATAACCCGAGCAATATCATCGAAGATATTGCTCGGGTTTGATTTTGCGCGAATATTGACATTATTCTTTTTTCAGTATATAATCAAAATAGCGAGGTGATAAAATGGATATACTGACCGTGCAGGATGCCAGCTTGAAGTGGGGCATTTCCGAGAGAAGAATAACCCTTCTGTGCAGTCAAGGCAGGATAAACGGTGCAGAAAAGATCGCAGGGGCGTGGCTTATGCCAAAAGACGCAAAAAAGCCCACCGACGCAAGGGTCAAGTCGGGCAAATACAAAAATTGGAGAAACAAGTCACGCAAGACATCTGCTGATTTTGACATCAATCTGAAAAACCTGAAAGGCACGTTTGCCGTTGAGAATATGACGGTCAGTGATGAGAGTATCAAAAACCTCAGAGCTATTCACAGCGGCGAAGTCAGCTATACCGACGTGATTGAAGAACTGAAGCGAAAATATATGCAGAAGGTGTAAAGATGTTTTCCAAATATGATGTTTATACAACCGTACAGTCCATATACTGCTATGAGGGCAGTCAGATACTGAAAAACAAGTTGAACATTAGGGATGGCAGGCTTCTCAAAACCGCAGAAGAAGAAATTACCTCAATCAAACAAATGGAGCTTCTGAAAAATCCGATAAAAGGCAATTTTTCCAAAGCACATTTAATTAAAATACATCGGTTTATTTTTGAGGATATATACGACTTTGCCGGAAAAATCAGGCGTGAGCAAATAAGCAAAGCCGATACTCTGTTCTATCCGCCCGAGCTGATAAACCGTGAACTCGACCGCGTATTTGCTCAAATAAAAGAAAAGAATATGCTCAAAGAAACAGACGCAGAAAAGGTATTTGACGATCTGGCATACGTTATGGCTGAGCTTAATGTTATACACCCTTTCAGAGAAGGCAACGGCAGATGTATCCGAGAGTTTATACGCCTGATGGCAAGAAAGATGGGGTATGAGATCAACTGGGGCAACGCAGACAAAGAAGAACTGCTTGAGGCATCCATACAGTCAATAGACGACCACAAGTTACTGATAAGCGTGCTGAAAAACTGCACCAAAAAAATGTAGCACAAAAACGGCAGGGTCATCCTGCCGTTTCCTATTCAATCCATCCGCGGAGCGGATACCGCAGTATGCCGCAGGCATATTTCATATTGCGAAGCAATATTTCATACGCGCAGCGTATTTCACAAATCCCGCAAGGATTTATTTCATTGAAAAACGGCGGTAGATACCGCCGTTTTTCTTCGCCCAGCGGAGATTCGAACACTGGACGCAGTGCGTCCAGTGTATCCGGACCTTATTAAATAGGGGTGTCCGGAGTTCGACACATCCTGCATAATCAATAAAAGAAGCGATGTGTATCACACATCGCTTCTTTTATTGGTGACCCAGCGGAGATTCGAACTCCGGACACCCTGCTTAAAAGGCAGGTGCTCTGCCGACTGAGCTACTGGGTCGTTTTTACTTCCTGAGAGCTACTGTTTGAAAAATTGGATATAGTCGATGAAGATCGAGTCGCCGGACTTTTCAAAACTATGCTCGGATTTGAGACTTCCTACCGTGACGGTCAGTGTGTCTCCGCTAACCTTGTAGGTGCCGCGGGTTTCTATCCCGGCAACCGAGATGATAACCCCGTCACCGCTGA
The DNA here is from genome assembly GCA_017556565.1 of Clostridia bacterium. Lineage (GTDB taxonomy): Bacteria > Bacillota > Clostridia > Oscillospirales > Butyricicoccaceae > RGIG3513. The sequence continues at coordinate 3,046 of JAFYMQ010000109.1, forward strand.
AGGTATAGCTTGTAGCAACGCCGAGGCCGACTTCGGCAACATAAGTTCCCGAAAGCTTACCTCCGCAGGCGCACAGGACAGAGACAGTTATGACCGCTGCCAAGCTCAGACAAATGAGCCTTGCCGCATTCTTCATAGCTTCCCTCCCAAAGAAAATGGCTGGGGTAGCTGGATTTGAACCAGCGAATGTCGGCGTCAAAGACCGATGCCTTACCGCTTGGCGATACCCCAACATAGACTGCCCGGGATTGTCTGCCTCTGGCCGACCTTTCAGCTTATCGCTAAAGAAAAAAATGGGGTGGATGACCGGATTCGAACCGGCGACCTCCAGAGCCACAATCTGGCGCTCTAACCAACTGAACTACATCCACCATAAAATGACCTAAAATGGCGCGCCCGGAGAGACTCGAACTCCCAACCTACTGCTTAGAAGGCAGTTGCTCTATCCTGCTGAGCTACGGGCGCATAATAGGCCTACTATTCAGCTTATCCCCTCGGGGCTTCTCAAAATGCATGCTGCGTTTTGGAGCAGGTGATGGGAATCGAACCCACGTGTTCAGCTTGGAAGGCTGACATTCTACCATTGAACTACACCTGCATAAGCATAGTTTTCCAAATCAGCTTTTTGATTTTAACATATACATTCTGTTTTGTCAACAATTTTTATTATAAGTATTGCATTTTTCTCAATCGTGTTATATCATATATCATAATGTAACATTTTTTAAGATGGGTAGTGTGCTTTTATGAGCAATCAGAGACGTACCAAGATAAAAGACTATATAGACAGCCGCGGCGAAGCAACCGTTGCCGAGCTTCTCAACCTGTGCGGCGGCTGCTCCAACATGACACTGTGGCGCGACCTCAAGCAGCTTGAGGAGGAGGGCAGCATCCGCCGTACACGCGGCGGCGCTATCTCGCTGCGTCTTATCCAGCCCGACACCGAGGGCCTGTATATCCGCCGCTCCAGAGAGAACATCAACGCCAAGCGCGCCATTGCACGCACCGCGGTCAAATACGTCACATCGGGACACGCCATATTCTTTGATGCGGGCAGTACGGTGATGGAGCTTGCGCGGCTTTTGTCCGACGAGCATTTTACCGTTATCACCAGCGGCGCAAACATCGCCATCGAGCTGTCCCAGCTGCGCTCCTGCAACGCTATCTGCGTAGGCGGTCAGCTGAGCGCCAATACCCTGTCATTCTCGGGTCCTCATGCCGACGCATTTATCAACTCGGTCAATATTGATACCGCCGTCATGGCTACCTCGGGATTTTCCCTCAAGCACGGTTTTACATCCGGATCGTTTACCGAGCATGAGCTCAAGCGCAGCGTTATTGCCAAGGCAGAAAAGGTCATCATGCTGATGGATGCAAGCAAGCTGCAGCGCAATCTGCCCTTTACCTTTGCCACACTCAACGATATCGACATCATCATCACCGACAAGCCTCTGCCCCATGACGTGATGGAAAAATGCAGCGCAGCCAACGTAAAAGTCGTGGTTGCCGACGCAGAATAAGGCCGACGATATATTTTATGCGCTGATTTGCACATTATTTCTTATATTTTTGCCGTTTGGTGCAAAAAATGTATTTACAACAATAAATAAGTGTGCTAAAATAACTTTGTTGTGTCTCCGCTCTTAGTTTTGGGTCAATTTATCCACAGCCCATCACTCGGACGGCAGATAAAAATATTATTAGGAGGATATCTACAATGATCCTGAAGGAAAAGAAGACACAGGTTATCGAAGCTAACCGCACCCATGAGACCGACACCGGTTCTCCCGAAGTCCAGATCGCTATTCTGACTGCTCGCATCAACGAGCTCACCGAGCACCTCAAGGTCCACAAGAAGGACGAGCACAGCCGCAGAGGTCTGCTCAAGATGGTTGGTAAGCGCCGCAAGCTGCTTGTTTACCTGCAGAATAACGATATCGAGCGTTACCGCGCTATCGTTGCTAAGCTGGGTCTTCGTAAGTAAAAAGTGTATCATGGGGAGGCTCTGTGCCTCCCCTGTGATATATCAGGCAACTTTTATCACCACAGCAAAAAATGTACGTGGCGGACGTCTTTTAGCAGTTGAACAGTATCATGAGCCTATCGTGGCGCTGTTCAAGTGCTAAAGATTCCGCCGAAACCAAAACCGAAAAATAAAGAAAGGCGGAAAAACAATGATCAGACAGGCAACATTCCCCAACCACAAGATCTATGAGACAACTCTCGCCGGCAGAACCCTCAAGGTTGATATCGGCAAGATGGCAGGACTGGCAAACGGCTCCTGCGTAGTATCCTTTGGCGACACCACCGTTCTGGTGACCGCAACCATGGCAAAGCAGCCCAGAGAAGGCGTGGACTTCTTCCCCCTCTCTGTTGACTATGAAGAGCGTCTGTACGCAGTAGGCCGCATCCCCGGCAGCTTTATGCGCCGTGAAGGCCGCCCCGGTGAGAAGGCTATCCTGGTATCCCGTCTCATCGACCGTCAGATTCGCCCCTTCTTCCCCGCTGATATGCGCAACGACGTATGCGTCAATGCTACCGTTCTGGCTGTTGACCACAATGACAGCCCCGAAGTAGCAGCTATGCTGGGCGCAAGCATTGCACTTTCTATTTCTGACATTCCCTGGAACGGACCTATCGCAGGTCTGCAGGTTGGTTACGTTGACGGCAACCCCGTCATCTGCCCCAACTGCGAGCAGCGCGCAAAGAGCATTCTGCAGCTGACCGTTGCAGGCAGTGACGAGAAGATCGTCATGATCGAAGCAGGCGCTGACCAGCTGCCCGACGACGAGATGCTCCGCTCCATCAAGGAAGCTCACGTAGAGATCCAGAAGCTGATCGCTTTCATGCGTAACATGAAGATCGAGAACTTCAAAGAGCCCGCAACCTATCCCAGCATGAAGCTGCCCGAGGAGTTCTTTGAGGCTGTAAAGGCATACGCTCGCGATGCAGTCCGTGCAGCAGTCGACACCGACGACAAGACCGTACGCGATGCACGTATCGATGCTATCACCGAGGACGTCAAGGCTCACTTTGCCGACAGCGAGTACGTTGATCTGGTAGGCGAGGCTATGTACAAGCTGCAGAAGTTTGTCGTACGCCGTATGCTGCTGGACGAGGGCAAGCGTGTTGACGGCAGAAGCCTGACCGATGTTCGTCCTCTGGCAAGCGAAGTTGGCGTTATCCCCCGTGTACACGGCTCCGGCCTGTTCACCCGCGGCCAGACCCAGGTTCTGACCATCTGCACACTGGGCACTCTGCGCGATGCTCAGGAGCTTGACACAACTTTTGAAGAAACCGAAAAGAGATACATC
>JAFYMQ010000012.1 GCA_017556565.1 Clostridia bacterium
ATGAGAGACGACATCACGTTAGCAGAAGCGTTCAAACATTTCGCTGACGGTGAAGACATATATGCAATCATGGACTGCGCAGATTCACTCGTACGTGAACGCATGTTCGAGATTTTCTGTGAAATGACTGGATTGGAATATTAACTGCAACTGTCTGTTCATATTCTTCGGCGGTGACGGAGACGTGTTCTATGAGCGCTACAATCAGCGCGACCTGCGTGGCGAGCGCCATTTGGGTCACGTGCTGCAGGAGCATTTTCCGCCCAGAGAGGGTGACAATCTGTTCTACACCATGACCCGTCAGGAGTTTTATGAAAAGTTCGAAAAACTTGGCATGGACAAGTTCGACATCCGCGGCATCAAGCGTGTGGAGGTGGATGCCACCTATCCCGAAAAAATCGACGTAGAAGCACTTATAGACCAAATCAAAACTATGCTTGGAGGCAACTGAAATGGCAAAAAAAGTAGCACTTATGACCCGTCACCACGCCACCCTGATCTGTCAGGAGGCAAGAGACATACTGACTCAGGCGGGCTTTGAGATAGTAAGCAACGACACCGGCAGAATCCTGACCTTTGAGGAGCAGAAGGCGCTCATCAAGGACGTTTATGCCATCGTGGCAGGCACCGAAAAATACGACCGCGAAATGCTCTTGGGGTGCGATAACCTGAAAGTCGTCACCCGATTCGGCGTGGGCACCGACAATTTTGACCTGAACACTATGAAAGAAATGGGACTCGAGGTCGGCGTGATCGCCAACTACAACGCAGTTGCCGAGTTTGCCCTGACCCATATCCTTGCAGTGCTCAAGAACCTGCCCCGCTATGATGCCGCCGCAAGAGCGGGCGCATGGAGCAGATTTGATATGCGAGAGCTGACCGGCAAGACGGTCGGTCTGGTGGGCTTTGGCAGAATAGGCAAGCGCCTTGCCGAGCTGCTGAGCGGCTTTGGCGTGACCATTCTGGCGTATGATCCCTATATGAACGAGCAGGCAGCCGCCGAGCGCAAAGTCAAGCCTGTCACACTTGACGAGCTGCTGGCAGCCTCCGATATAGTCTCGCTGCACCTGCCCGCAACCGAGCAGACCAAGCACCTGATAAATGAGCAGACCATCGCCAAAATGAAGGACGGCGCATACCTGATCAACACGTCCCGCGGCGCACTGGTAGACGAGAGCGCACTGCTGGCAGCCCTCACCTCGGGCAAGCTTGCGGGCGCGGCAAGCGACGTGTACGAAAAAGAGCCCATCACCGCCGACAATCCTCTGTTTGCCATCCCCAATACAGTATTCACACCCCATTGCTCGGCGCTGACCTATGAGACCAACTATAACGGCGGCATCATCTGCGCTCAGTCCATAGTCAATGTACTGAACGGCGGCAAACCGCTGTATCCTCTGTGGTAATTGGGCTGTAGCATAATATGAGAGCATAGTTTAAGCCTGCTGCAATTTTGCAGCAGGCTTTTTGTGTTTTTATGCCATGTTTTCCAGCATCTGCAGGGTGACGCGGCAGGTTGAGTCTTTGCCGCTCACATAATTATCATATTCCTGCGCCATCCATTCGGCCATACGCCATACTTCCTGCCCGTTGCTGCCCGCAATATGAGGAGTCAGCAGGATGTTTGGCAGCTTGCAGAGGGGACTGTCTTTTTCGGGCGGCTCGGGATCGGTCACGTCCAGCACCGCGGTCAGATCCTGGCGCTCTGCCAGTACCCGACACAGATCATCTTCTGCTACCTGAGCGCCTCTGCCGGTGTTGAGGAACACACCGTACGGCACCATGCTCTCAAAATGCTCCTGCCTGAACATACCCACCGTAGCAGGAAGATTGGCAACGTGGTTGGACACCACCTGACACGTGCGAAAAATCCTGTCAATATCGCTTATCTCCACTCCAAGCTCCAGAGCAAGCTCGGGGGTCAGTTCGATGGAGGAAGCCAGCACACGCAGACGGTAGGGCTTGAGCATTTTGCACACCAGCCTGCCCACAGCGCCCGTACCGATTATGCCCACGGGCGTGTCAAAATTGCCGGGGTAGCAGCGGCGCAGCATTTTTGCGCCCTCATAGTCGCCGCAGCTTGCCATACGGCAGGCGGCAAAATAGCCTTTGTTGGCAAGAATTATCTGAGACACCACATATTCGGCAACGGGCACAGCGTTGGCCTGCCACGCGCTGAATACTTTGACCCCGCAAGCAAGAAACTCCCGCGCAAAGCTCTGCACCGAGCCTGCGGCATAGAACAGGCACTCAAGCCCGGGGAAAAGCTCGCGTATCTCCCTCTCTGTAAAGTGTGGCATACCCCATGTGGAGAATATGAACCGCACGTCTCTGAATGCTGCGGGGGAGGCCTCTATATCGGCTTTGCAGTAGGGTGTTTTGTTTATGTTTGCATAGTTTTCCAGCCGTGCTATGACCGACGGGGGATAGACCCTGCTGATTTCGCTTTTGCGCTCGGTTAAGAATATGGCTTGCATGGCTAAAACTCCTTTTTACCTGCCCGCTATTTTGAATAGTGCCTGAGCTTCGCTCTTGAGTGTGGTGATAAGATTGTCGGGCATAAACTCCAGCAGCAGTGTGTGCTTACCGCCGATGGCATCAAGATAGCGCCGCCACTCGTCAATACCCTGCTCCAAAGGGTAGCGCTCCTCGCCCTTCCATTGGAACACGTGAATATGCTTGGTATAGGGCGCAAGCAGCGCGGCATATTCGATATTCTCCTCAATGCTGCGCCCCTGATTGGGCTGCCAGTACATCCCGAATGCCGCCGAGCCGACAGCCTCCATCAGCCTGAGCGCGCCTTCTTTGGTCTCTGTATAGGTGTTGCGATGGCACTCAAGACAGAGCATGACGCCCGCTTGCTCGGCTATACGTGCCGCCTGCCTGCACTCTGCAATAAGCTGCTCGGTCTCGCTTTGGCTATACAGATCGGTGCTCTTTGTGCCGCACCACAGTCGGAGAGTGTCCGTGCCCAGTATTTTGGCTGCCTCGATATATTGGCAGAGGGTGTCAAGGGGGGTCTCGCCGAGCTTGAAATAGGTGCCGTAAGAGCAGCAAAAAAGCCCTGCTGCCTTTTGTGCGCGGGCAATGGCGTGGAGCCTGTCGATATCACTGCACTGTGCGTGTACATCGCTGCCCCACTCGATGCATTCAAGCTTGCAGGCAGCGGCTGTGTCGATAATTTGCTGAAAACTATGCTTGCGAAAAGACACCGACACAAGCCCGAGCTTTAAGTCGGTATTCTGCTCAAAAAACGCCTGATTGGTGGTATGTGCTCGTCTGTTCATAACAAAATCTCCGATTTGAGCGGATTTTGGGGCGGGGATGCGAAAAAGCCTCCGTATCAGCAGTCTTGCGGATACGGAAGCCGATTTTACACTGTGTATTTGTCCAGCGCCTGCTGTACGCGGCTTTTGACAAGCTCGGCGATCTCGGTGGTCTTGAGGGTTTTGTACTCGTCGTACTCAATAGGCTCAAGATAGTGCAGCTGTGCGCTGACGGGCTTGCTGCCCTTCTGATCCAGCACCTTGTAGCAGTCCACAAACGCTACGGGCACTATGGGACAACCGGTTTTTGAAGCGCACTTGAAGCTGCCCGAATGCCATTCGCCCATAGTATTGCTGTTTTTGCTGCGTGTACCTTCGGGAAAAATAACGTAGTTGCGGCCCTTTTCAATCTCCTGCTGCACGTTCTGCATAACGGTAATGCCCTGTCTGGGGTTGGAGCGGTCAAGGGCAAAAGACTTGGTAATGCGCAGTATCTGCTCAAGAACGGGGATGTTTTTCAGCTCCTGCTTGTATACCACGCCCAGAGGCAGGGGACAGCTTGCGCAAAGTGCCACCATATCAAACATACCCTGATGGTTGCCGTAGAGCATAAAACCGCCCTTTTTGGGCAGATTTTCTATGCCCGACACCTGCAGATCGATATTGCCTGTGGGCAGCAGCATCTGCAGCTTGGTTTGTATATACTCCCAGCTTTCTGCCTCGGGGTACTTGCCGCAGTTTTTGGCATAGCGGCACAGACGGATGTATATGCCGGGAACTTTGAATATATTTTTGAGTATCAGCTTGACGATTCTGTTCATTGCTACACAGCCTTTCTGCGTGGATGCGGGCGGTTACAGTTCGATATCTTCCCGTTTGCCCTCGATAATATCGGCTATCCTGCGGCAGGCGCAGCCGTCGCCGTAGGGATTGGATGCCTGGCTCATGCGAGCGTACTCGGTTTTGTCACACAGCAGCTGCTTGAAGCTTGCATAGATGGTCTCCTCCTCGGTGCCGACAAGCTTGAGTGTGCCTGCTGCGATGCCCTCGGGACGCTCGGTGGTGTCACGCATGACCAGAACAGGCTTGCCCAGCGAAGGTGCCTCTTCCTGTATTCCGCCGCTGTCGGTCAGCACCAGATAGCTGCGGGCAAGGAAATTGTGGAAATCCAGCACGTCCAGCGGCTCTATCATCCGTATACGGTCGCAGCCGCCCAGCTCCTGCGCCGCCGCTTCGCGGACGGCGGGGTTTAAGTGGATGGGGTAGATAGCCTTGACGTCGGGATGCTCGTCGATTATTCTGCGGATGGCGCGGAACATGGCATGCATGGGAGCGCCCAGATTTTCTCTGCGGTGTGCGGTGATCAGGATCAGTCGGCTATCACTTGCCCACTCAAGCTGCTCGTGGGTATAGTTTTCGCGGACGGTGGTCTTGAGCGCGTCGATAGCGGTGTTGCCGGTGACGAATATATTGCTCTCGTCTCTGCCCTCGCGCAGCAGATTCTGCTTTGCCATCTGTGTGGGCGCAAAATTGAGGGACGCCAGGATGCTGACCGACTGACGGTTAAACTCCTCGGGGTAGGGCGAGTAGATATTGTGGGTGCGCAGACCTGCCTCCACATGTCCGACGGGTATCTGCAGATAGAAGCAAGCAAGTGCGGCGGCAAACGTGGTGGTGGTATCGCCGTGAACCAGACAGATGTCGGGCTTCTCGCTCTCAAGCACAGGCTTGATTTTGAGGAGTATGGCAGAGGTTATGTCAAACAGTGTCTGCTTGTCTTTCATGATGCTCAGATCATAATCGGGAGTCACAGAAAAAGCCTCCAGCACCTGATCCAGCATACTTCTGTGCTGACCGGTAACGCATACCACGGTCTGCAGGTTTTTGCGGCTTTTAAGCTCGTTTACCAACGGGCACATTTTTATGGCTTCGGGTCTTGTGCCGAAGACCAGCATAACCTTTTTCATCACAGCGCCTCACTTGAAATTATTTATAATATTGTATCACAGAGCATAGGCTAAAGTCTATCTCAAATTGACTCAAATCTCGGTTTTTCGCACAACATAAGGTGTATCATAGCCTAAAAAAGGTGTCCTGCGGCTAATATATTGAAAATTGTTACTTTTCTGTAATTGCTTTTTTCAAAATGTGCTGTATAATAAAATATATAGAGTAAAAACCTGCCAAAAATCTATTTAACAAACATAGAGTCAAAGGAGAAACAGTCTATGTCCAAGTACCTTTCCCCCAAGAAGAAAAAAAGACCCAACTCCAACCGCAAGCTGCTGATTTTGCTGGCTGCCGTTTTGGTGGTGCTGGCTGTATTGGCTTTTGCGATTGTAAGAATATTTGACAGTACTCTGCCCGATTCGGGTGAAGACAAAGGCAACACAGACAGCGGTCAGACGACAAATCCCGACAGCGGCAGCACAGGCGAGGGCAATCAGCCCGACGGCAGCGGCGATGCAACCGGCGACGGCGGCAGCACCCAGCCCGGAGGCGAAGATACACCCGTGCCCACCCCCGCTGACGAGGCAGAAAAGATCGCCGAGGCAGATTATCTCATCCGCGGCTACTACTATGACGAGGCTATCGCGCTGCTGAGCGGTCTTACCAGCCAGCAGGCACAGGACAAGCTCGCTGAGGCAGAGGCGCTCAAAGCAGGCTTGGTCAAGTATACCGGTCAGACCTACCACATATTCTTCCACAGCCTTATTATCGATACCGATCTGGCATTTGACGACAAGGGTCACCCCGCATCGGGCTACAACGAGTGGATGACCACCCGTGACGAGTTTGTCAAGATGCTGCCCCTGCTGCTTGAGAATGACTTTGTTCTCTACGATATCACATGGCTGTGCGAGTATGACGAAACCACCGGCAAGGTCATGAAGAAGGACATCTACCTCCCCGAGGGCAAAAAGCCTCTCATTATGTCCTTTGACGATATGAACTACTACGATTATATGCTGACAGACGGCTTTGCACAGCGTCTGGACGTTGACGAAAACGGCAAGATCGTCACCCACGTAGGCGGCACACCCGTCAAGCGCAACGGCCACATCGTGGACATCAAGGACTATGAGGTCACCTATGACGGCGACGCAGTGCCCATTCTGGACGCATTCTGCGAGGAGCATCCCGAGTTCTCCTACCGCGGTGCCAAGGGTATCGCCGCTCTGACAGGCTATGCAGGCGCATTCGGCTGGCGTATTACCGATCTTGACTGGTACACCGAGGCAGAGCAGGAAATGATCCTCAACAAGGTCAAGCTTATTGCACAGACCATGCGTGACAACGGCTGGCAGATAGCCAACCACAGCTACACCCACAACCAGTACTGGAACAACAAGACCATCACCATGGATCAGCTCAAGTACGACACAGGCCGCTGGCTCAACGAGATCATGCCCTACGTCGGCGAGAGCCACATACTGATCTCTCCCTTCGGCGTTTCCTTCAAGCAGGATGACGAGCGCTACCGCTACATCGTGGAGGAGTGCGGATTCTATATCTATTGCCCCGTTACCGCATCTATGAATACAACCTTCTACGGCGACAATATGATTCAGGAGCGCCTGAACTTTGACGGTCTGACCATGATAAAATACCCCGAGCGCATCAAGAAGCATTTCTTTGATCCCGCGCTGATTCTTGACAGAGAACGTCCTCCCATGGACTGATAATCCCCACAAACCAAAAGAGGTGTTGATCGGTGAAAAAAATGCTTCTGGCAGTCAATACAAAAGCCGGCACGGGCAAAATCGTCCCCGCGCTCAGCGATGTTATTGATCTTTTTCAGGATGCAGGATACAGAGTTACCGTATATCTTACCCGTCAGGACGAACTGCCCGGGGTAATTGCGAGTGAAGCAGCCGATTACGATGCCGTTGTCTGCGTAGGCGGTGACGGCACACTCAATGAAACCATAAACGGCATTATGTGCCTGCCCGAGCCCCGTCCCACACTGGGCTATATCCCCGCAGGCACCATGAACGATATCACCTGCACTCTGGGTATGCCCAAGAAACTTATGGAGTGCGCCCGCGTCATTGCCGAGGGGCACAGCCGCCCCATGGACGTCAATACCTTCAATGACCGCTACTTTGACTATATCGCCGCTTTCGGCAGCTTTGTTGACGTGTCCTTTGCCACATCCCGCGAGGCAAAGAACAATTTCGGACTTATGGCATATTTCTGGGAGGTCGCAAAGCGTGTGTCCAAGCTGCGTGACTACCACGTGCGTGTCGAGTACGACGATCAGGTATTTGAGGGTGACGTTATGATCGGTATGGTCAGTAACGGCACCTACTCGGCAGGCTTTGCCATCGGTGAGCAGATCGAGGCACAGATAGACGACGGTATGGCTGAGATCATCCTGCTCAAAAAACCCGAAAACCTGGTCGATGCCACATCCCTCATCAATTCCTATCTTGCAGGCGAGCTGGCAGGCTCTGACGGAGTGTTCTGGGCAAGAGCAAAGAAGCTGCGCATCACCACCTCCGAGCCGCTGCCCTGGACGCTGGACGGCGAGTTTGGCGGCGAGCACCGTGAGGTCGTGTGCGAGAATATCATGCACGCGGTAAATATGTTTGCACCCCTGTCTCCCATAAGACGCAAAAAACTGGCAAAAACCATCGAAGAATAAACACCAACCGCCCCTCGGCAATCAGCCGAGGGGCGGTTTTTTGCTTATAATATAGCTTTTGCTTTCATATATTACCGATGAGGTGATGTTATGGAGGCGTTAAGAAGCTTTACCCATTGGGTGTACGGCGTGCCCATGCTGATGCTTGTGGTGTGGAGCGGAGTGCGGCTGACTATAGCCTGCCGATGCATTCAGCTGCGCAGATTTGCCGATATACTGCGTGTTCCCTTTACCCGGGACAAAAACTCTGCCACGGGTCAGCTGACGCCATTTCAGGCTATGAGCATGGCTATCGGCGGCAGCGTGGGTGTTGCCAATATTTCGGGGGTGAGCACGGCTATAGTCACGGGCGGTGCGGGTGCGCTGTTTTGGATGCTGGTGTCGGCGTTTTTGGGTATGGTCATCAAAATGGCAGAGGTCACTTTAGCCTGCTTTTACCGTCACCGTGACCCAAGCGGCAAGCTGTGGGGCGGGCCTACATATTATATTCAGCGGTTTTTGGGGCAGGAGCTGGGCAAAAAATACTGGAAAATCCCCGCCCTGCTCTTTGGCGGCGGGATATTCGTCAGCTTTTTTATCAATGTGCAGAACTACTCGGTTGCCGAGGCGATAGGCACGACTTTTGACCTGCCCTATATGCTCCCGTCGGTTGTGCTGGGGATCGTCACCTGTATCATGGTGTCGGGCGGACTGAAAAAGCTTGGCACACTCTGCTCATATTTAGTGCCGTTTATGTGTCTGTTTTATATTGGCTGCACGCTGGTGGTGCTTTGCAAGTGCAGAGATAATATCATCCCGTCTCTGCGCCTTATAGTTTCCAATGCGTTTTCCCTCCGCCCCGCCGTGGGCGGTGTCGCAGGCAGCTGCATGGCAGTCAGCCTGCGTACAGGGTTTGCCCGGGCACTGTATTCCAACGAAGCCGGCTGGGGCACGTCACCCATGGTGCATGCCGCGGCAGAATGCAGCCACCCGGTCAGGCAGGGGATGCTGGGCGCTTTTGAGGTGTTTGCCGATACCGCGCTGGTCTGCACAGCAACGGGGATGCTGGTTATATGCACGGGCGCATATGAGAGCGGTCTTATGGGCGCAGAGCTGACCCTGAGCGCTCTGCAGACCTGTTTGGGCGAGCCTGCGCGGATTGCTGTGGCGCTGTCGGTGTTTTTGTTCGGACTGACCAGCGCTTTGGGCTGGTATGCCTATTACCTGACCCTGATGCATCACGGTCTTGGCGAGACAAAAACCCGCCGCCTGCTGCCGCTGTTTAATCTGCTGATGCCCGCCATGGGCGTGGCGCTTACCTATGCCGCCGTAAGATTTGATCTGAAACCCGACAAGATATGGGTGATAGCCGATTTTTCGGCAATATTCCCCACGGCAATAAACCTCATAATGCTGCTTATGATGTGTCCGCAGTTTTCACACCTGGTCAAAGACTGGGAAAGCAAAAGGTCGGAGTAACCTCCGTCCTGCAAAATGTTCGCGGTTATTCAAAATGGCACATATCGGGGCACTCAAGCGCCATAAGCTGCTTTATCATATCGTGGAGCAGCTGGGCAACAGGCGTCTTGGCTGCGGTGTAGTAGACCTCTTTGCCCGCTCTGCGCGACTGGATGAAGCCCGATGCTTTGAGCAGCCGCAGATGATGGGATACGGCGGGACTGCTCATCTTTACCATAGCCGAGATGTTGATAACACACTCCTCGCAATGGCAAAGCAGCCAGAATATCCGCAGGCGGCTTGAGTCGCCAAGCTGCTTGAAATTGGCGGCAACATCCACAAAATCCTGCCCCTCAGGCATATTGCGGGCAATATTGGCACTGTTTTCCCCATGGTCGTGGGGCAGATGTATCTCAGACATAGTATGTTCCTTCTTTGGATAGATTGGTTTTATTTTAGCACAAAACGATGGGGTTGTCTATTGACAAATAGCGCCCCGGATGTTATTATTTTGTCGAACAATTAAACAATCATTTAATCGTTATAGAAAAGAGGAATAATTATGAAAAAAAGCTACAAGATCGAAGTCGACTGCCCCAACTGCGCCAACAAGATGGAAAGAGCCGCCGCAGCCACCGAGGGTGTACTGAGCGCTTCCGTCAGCTTTATGACCCTGCGTATGACCGTGGAGTTTGCCGAGGGTGCTGACGAAAAATCCGTCATGGCACAGGTGGCAAAAAACTGCAAAAAAGCCGTAAGCGACGGCGAGATCATTCTCTGATCGCCTATGACGAAAAAACACAAAAAAATCCTCGTCCGCATCATAGCCGCAGCGCTTATGATGGTGGTACTGGCGTTTGTCGACACCCATTTGTGGTTGAGATTTGCCCTGTATCTGCTGCCATACCTGACCGTTGGCTACGATATACTCATCAAAGCCGCCAAAGGCATCTATAACCGCCAGCCTACCGATGAGTGCTTTTTGATGGCGGTGGCTACCGTGGGCGCATTTGCCGTAGGGCTTATGCAGAGCGGTGACTTCAATGAGGCGGTATTCGTAATGCTCTTTTACCAGACGGGCGAGCTGTTTCAGAGTCTGGCGGTCAACAAAAGCCGCCGCTCCATCGGCGCGCTGGTGGACATCCGCCCCGACTATGCCAATATTGAGTGCGACGGCAAGCTTGAGCGGGTAGACCCCTATGACGTGCCCGCAGGCAGCGAGATAGTGGTGCAGCCGGGCGAAAAGATACCCATAGACGGCACGGTTATCAGCGGCATCTCGGCGCTGGACACCTCGGCGCTGACGGGAGAGAGTCTGCCACGTGATGTGCAGACGGGGGACAGCGTTACAAGCGGCTGTATCAGCCTGACGGGCGTACTGCACGTGCGTACAGAGCGTGAGTTTTGCGACTCCACCGTATCGCGGATACTGGAGCTTGCCGAGTCCGCAGCCGCTGTGAAATCCAACCCCGAGCGGTTTGTTGCAAAGTTTGCCCGCATATACACCCCCGCCGTCTGCATCGGTGCGCTGGCACTGGCGGTGCTGCCGCCTGCGGTACGCGCAGTTATGGGTATGGACGGCTTGTGGCTCGATTGGCTGTACCGTGCGCTGACATTTTTGGTCATCAGCTGCCCCTGTGCGCTGGTCATCGGCATTCCGCTGACATTTTTTGCGGGAATCGGGGGAAGCAGCCGCGCAGGTATTCTGGTAAAAGGCTCAAGCTATCTCGAGCTGCTTTCCCGCGCCCGATGCGTGGCATTTGACAAGACCGGCACACTGACCCGAGGCGAGTTTTCGGTGCAGGGCGTGTTCCCTGCAGAGGGAGTAAGCAGAGAAGAACTGCTGCAAGCCGCCGCGGCCTGCGAGTGCAGCAGCAGCCACCCCATAGCCAAAGCTCTGATCAAGGCTTGTGATACAGTCGACCGCCGCCTTGTTACCGATATAGAGGAGCTGGGCGGAATGGGTATCACCGCTTTGTACAACGGTGTCCGTCTGGCATCCGGCAACGCAAAGCTGATGGCGCGCCTCGGCATCTCGGCAGACAACGCAGACCTGCCCGGTGCATTGGTGCACGTTGCCCGTGACCGAGCATACCTCGGTTATATCGCAGTATCCGATACGCTGAAAGACACCGCTGCTCCCGCCGTGCAGGCACTCAAAAAAGTCGGTGTCACCAGGACTGTTATGCTGACCGGTGACCGCGGTCAGGCAGCGCAGGCGGTCGCTGAGGCGCTTATGATCGACGAGGTACACCACTCGTTGCTGCCCGAGGACAAAGCGCGGCTTGTGTCCGACCTCAAGAGCGCAAACAACACCGTACTCTTTGCCGGTGACGGCATCAACGATGCGCCCGTACTGGCTACCGCACACATAGGTATTGCGATGGGCGCGCTGGGTTCGGATGCGGCTATCGAGGCTGCCGACGTGGTCATTATGGACGACGATCCGCTCAAAATCGTCAAAGCCGTCCGCATCTCAAAAAAGGTCATGAATATCGTGCGCCAGAACATCGTTTTCGCTCTTGGTATCAAGGGCGGCTGTCTTGCCCTGTCCGCGCTGGGACTGGCGGGTATGCCTCTTGCGGTGTTTGCCGACGTGGGAGTTATGGTGATTGCCGTGCTCAACGCACTCCGCGCCCTTAACGTGAATAGAATATAAGCCCCGCATATATCAGAAGCGCTGCCCCGATTATGGGACAGCGCTTTTGTTATCTTTTAGCTGCAAGGAGGGAGAAAATTGACCGTAAAAATAGTAAAAAAGCTTGGTAAGCTTCGGAATGATTATACTGAGATATTGTATTTTGACCAGTCGGGCAATTTTTGTGAGCAG
>JAFYMQ010000110.1 GCA_017556565.1 Clostridia bacterium
AAGCGTTACGGGGATCGTAACCGGCCTCAACCAGAGTCTCGAAGCCAGCCTGCATCAGAGCGCAGACACCGCCGCAGAGAACTGCCTGCTCACCGAACAGGTCGGTCTCGGTCTCAGTACGGAAGTTGGTCTCCAGAACGCCGGCTCTTGCACCGCCGATGCCGGCTGCGTATGCCAGACCGATCTCCAGAGCATCGCCGGTAGCATCCTGCTCAACAGCGATGAGGCAGGGCACACCCTTACCAGCCTGGTACTCAGAACGAACAGTGTGACCGGGGCCCTTAGGAGCGATCATGATAACGTTGACATTCTTGGGGGGCTTGATGCAGCCGAAGTGGATGTTGAAGCCGTGTGCAAAAGCCAGAGTCTTGCCCTCGGTCAGGTTGGGCTCGATGCTCTCTTTGTACAGCTTTGCCTGCTTCTCGTCGTTGATGAGGATCATAATGACATCAGCAACCTTTGCAGCCTCTGCAGCGGTCATGACCTTGAGGCCCTGCTTCTCTGCCTTTGCCCAGCTCTTGCTGCCCTCGTACAGACCAACAACAACTTCTACGCCGCTGTCCTTGAGGTTAAGTGCGTGTGCATGGCCCTGGGAGCCGTAACCGATGATAGCAACAGTCTTGCCGCTCAGTCTCTGCAGATCGCAGTCCTGCTGATAGAAAATTCTTGCCATAATAAACTACCTCTTTCTGAATATAAATTATAATTATAAATTAGTAATCTTACGGATGGTGCTTTCGCCGCGTTCGAGAGATACGATACCGGTACGGCAGATCTCAAGAATGTTGAAGTCGCGCATCAGGTTGATAAAATCATCGATGCGGCGGCTGCTGTCGGTAAGCTGCATGACGATGGATTTTTTGGTATAGTCCACGGTCTTGGCATTGAATGCATCGGCAGCGGCGCGGATCTCTTCGCGGTTTTCGGCACAGTTGACGACCTTGATGAGCAGAAGCTCGCAGCTGACGGTGTTCTCATTATCAAACTCTTTGATGGAGATAACGTCGGGCAGCTTGTACAGCTGATTGACCAGCTGATTCTTGTTGCCCTCGTCACCGCCGAACAGAACGGTGATACGGGAATACTCGGCACTCTCGGTCTCGCTGACGGTCAGACAGGAAATGTTGAACTGTCTGCGGCGGAACATACTGGTGATGCGGTTGAGCACACCGAACTGATTGCGAACCAGAATGGCTATTGTGTATCTGTTCATATCAGTCCCCTACCTTTGTAATAATTTCGTTGACGCTCTTGCCGCCGGGGATCATGGGCAGGACGTATTCGTCCTTGTCTACCATTACCTCGATAACATAGGGCTTGGCGCCGTCGATGGCTTTTTTGAGAGCTTTTTCAAAGCTGTCCACGTCGCAGACACGCTCTGCGTCTGCGCCGAAAGCTTTGGCAAGCATAACAAAATCTGTATGTCTGTTCTCCAATGAGGTATTGGAGTAGGTCTTGTCAAAGAAGAAGTCCTGCAGCTGGCGAACCATACCCAGCACACGGTTGTTGAGCAGGATGACCGTAATGGGCAGCTGATGTGTGACGACCGTGGCAAGCTCGTTGAGATCCATACCGAAGCTGCCGTCACCTGTGATGAGCAGGGTCTTTTTGCCGGTTGCCATGGCGCTACCGATAGCACCGCCCATACCGTAACCCATAGCACCCAGACCGCCGCTGGAGATGAAGGTGCGCTCACGGGAGAAGTTGAGCATCTGTGCACTCCACATCTGATGCTGGCCAACGTCTGTAGCAACGGGCATATTAGCCTCTCTGCATCTGTTGATGGTCTCCCTTATATTGAGAGGGGTAAGTCCCTCGCGGGTATCTCTGTAGCTGTCTTCCTGTGTGCGGATGTCTGCAACCTGCTTTTTCCACTGGGGATGCTCAGCTTTGCTGATGAGAGGCAGCAGAGCCTCAAGGGTCTTTTTGATATCGCCGCGCAGAGCGTGGGTGTCGCGGGTGGTCTTGGACAGCTCGGCGCCCTCGATGTCTATATGGACTATCTTGGCATCGGGGATAAACGTGTCAAGTCCGCCCGTTGCACGGTCGCTGAAGCGGGTGCCAAGCGCGATGACACAGTCGGCTTTGCCCATTGCCACCGAGCAGGCATATCTGCCGTGCATGCCCTGCATACCCAAAAACCTGGGATAGTCTGTGGGGATTGCCGAAATACCCATAAAGGAGCAGCCAAGCGCTGCGTCAATTCTGTCAGCAAGCTCAAGCATCTCTGCCTGTGCGCCCGAGGATACCAGACCGCCGCCAAAGAAGATAAAGGGGCGTTTTGCCTGATTGATGCACTTGGCGGCTTCCTGAATACGGATGTCTTTTGCCGCAAAGGGCTCATCGGCGGTAACTGCGGGAGCGGGGGTATATTCACAGAACTGTCTCTGGATATCTTTGGGTATATCTACCAGTACGGGGCCTGGTCTGCCCGATGCGGCAAGACGGAATGCCTCGCGGATGGTATCGGCCAGCGACTCTATAGAGCCGACGAAGTAGTTGTGCTTGGTGATGGGCAAGGTGACACCGGTAATGTCCAGCTCCTGAAAGCTGTCGGTACCGATCATGGATGTGGGTACGTTGCCGGTGATAGCAACCATGGGGATAGAGTCCAGATATGCGGTAGCGATACCTGTGACCAGATTGGTTGCGCCCGGGCCCGACGTAGCCAGCACCACGCCTGTCCTGCCGCTTGAGCGGGCAAAACCGTCGGCTGCGTGGGCAGCGCCCTGCTCGTCGGCTGTGAGGACGTGCTTGATCTCGTCCTGATATTTGTGAAGAGAATGGTATATATCCAAAACCTGACCGCCGGGATAACCGAAGATGGTATTGCATCCCTGCTCGATCAGCGTCCTGACGATAATGTCAGCACCGCAAAGCAGCATTATGATCACTCCTATACAGCTATTTTTGCTGCACCTATGGCACAAAATATATCCATATAATTTTATACTAAAATATATAATATGTCAACAAAAATGGTGAACCCTGCCGCAATTTAGGTGATGTGCTCAGTCTTCGATCAAATTGAAGCCTGCGTTTTTCAACTCGTTGACTATCTGCTGAACGTGGGCATAGTTTCTGGTTTCCATTTCTACTGTAAGGTAGCAGCCATTTACACTTCTTGTGGCAGTGTTTCTTTCATGGCGTACGCCTATGACATTTCCGCCGCAGCCTGCGATGATGCCGCTGACCATATGAAGCTGACCGGGCTTGTCGGAAAGCTCGATGACAAGACGGGTGCTTCTGCCGCTCTTCATCAGACCGCGCTGGATAACACGGCTCAGGCTGGTAACGTCGATGTTGCCGCCCGATACTACGCTGACGACCTTTTTGCCTGCGATGGGCAGCTTGTTGAACATTGCGGCAGCAACGGATACTGCGCCTGCGCCCTCTGCGACCATCTTCTGCTTTTCTATAAGAGCCAGGATAGCCGAGCAGATCTCGTCCTCGGAAACGGTGACTACATCGTCAACATACTTGCTGACCATATCAAAGGTGTTGACACCGGGCTGCTTGACGGCGATACCGTCTGCAATGGTGGATACAGAATCCAGGCACTCGATCTTGCCGTTTTTGACCGAGCGGAACATGCTTGCCGCACCCTCAGCCTGAACGCCGTAGACCTTTACGGAGGGGCGCAGAGACTTGATGGCAAACGAGATACCCGAGATAAGACCGCCGCCGCCGATAGGCACGATGACTGCGTCGATGTCACTCTTGTCAGCCAGTATCTCAAGGCCGATGGTGCCCTGACCTGCGATAACATCCTCATCGTCAAAGGGATGCACCAGTGTATAGCCGAACTCGTCGCGCATCTCCAGCGCTTTGCGGTATGCATCGTCATACACGCCGTTGACCAGTGTTACCTGAGCGCCAAAGCCCTTGGTGGCTTCGACCTTGGATATAGGTGCGCCGTCGGGCATACAGATATAGGAGGGTATGCCCAGCTTGGTTGCTGCCAGAGCAACGCCCTGAGAGTGGTTGCCTGCAGAGCATGCAACTACGCCGCGCTTTTTCTCCTCCTCGGACAGGCCTGCTATTTTGTAACCCGAGCCGCGAAGCTTGAAAGAGCCGGTCTTCTGCAGACATTCGGGCTTGAGATACAGCTCGCAATCGGGTGCGATCTTGTTGGCTTTTTGCAATTTTGTTTCGGTTATGATGTCTTTCAGAACATTCTGCGCATCAAATACCTTGTCAAGTGTGACCATAATACGTTCCTCCCTGATTTTAGGCAGAGCCAAAAAAACAAAGTCCTGCCTCTTGTTTTGTAAAGAGACAGGACTTTTGAAATCAAAAATCTTGCGGTACCACTCTTCTTGCCGCATAAAAACGCGACCACTCACGGCGACAAACATCGCTCCCTGCTATAACGGTCAGGCTCCGTCCGCCCTATTAGGATAGCTCCGTTCAGGTCGGCTGCTCCGAGGCGATATTGCAAAATCTCCGTCCATCGGCTCACACCAACCGCCGACTCTCTGAAGCAGGATAAATCTGCACGTTCCTCATCATCACTTTTGATATTAAACTGTTCCAATTATCTGTATATTATCACCACAATATTCATTTGTCAAGGGATAATTATGCACTGTTTACGGCTTTTAATCCCCTGCGGTGTTATTGACTTTGTGCCGCTGTGAATATATACTAAAAATATACTACCAATCACAGAAAGGCAGGTATTCTTATGAAGATCATCACAGTCAGCCGAGAGTTTGCAAGCGGAGGCAGAGAGCTCGGAAAACGTCTTGCGGATATACTGGGTTTTGATTACTATGACCGCGAAATAATCACTGCAATCGCACAGAACAAAGGTCTGCAGGAAAAGTACGTGGAAAACATGCTGGACAATCACGGATGGAGAGCTTTTCCCCTCACCTTCAGTAACAGTATGATGGGTGTGTCTGCCGTTTCGTCTATATCGGCAGGTCTGCTTATCGAGCAGAAAAACGTCATCGAGCAGATAGCATCTCTGGGCAAGGATTTTATTATCGTGGGCAGAAGCGCCGACGTGATACTCCGCGAGTATAAGCCTCTCAACATATTCATATGCGCCGATATGGACTCCAAGATCAAAAGATGTCTTGATCGCACAAGCGAAGAAGAGCAGCTGACCGAAAAGGAAGCCGCAAAAAAGATCAAGATTATTGACAAAAACCGTGCCCGCACCCGCGAGATAATTTCGGGCAGCAAGTGGGGCGAGCGCGGCACATACCATCTGACAGTCAACACCACCGGCTG
>JAFYMQ010000111.1 GCA_017556565.1 Clostridia bacterium
ACCTCGGCGGAGGTGCCGCAGGACTCGGGCTCGGCGATGAAATCCTCGAGCTTGCAGAGAAGATAGATGCGTATATCGGATGTACCTTTATGGGACTTTCCGCAGTTCCCACCAAGTCCGAAAGATTTCTCGGAATGCAGGGAATGCACGGACATTATGCATCCTCTGTTGCCAACAGCCATGCAGATCTAGTCATCGGTATCGGCGTGCGTTTCAGCGACCGCGCTACCGGCAACACCTCCACCTACTGCAAGGATGCCAAGATCATTCAGCTTGACTGCGATCAGTCGGAGATCAACAAGAATATACAGGTAGACACCGCGCTCATAGGCGATCTCAAGCACTCGCTGCAGCAGATCCTCAATGGCGTACAGAAGTCCAACAAGCCCCAGTGGGACGAGGAGGTCCGCCAGATCCTCGAAAAAGAGCAGAGCATCGCCGATCGCGCTGCCCAGCTTGCAGGCGACAGACTGACCCCTGCGCAGATTTTTGATATTATCAACGACCTCAAGAGCGAGGACACCGTTGTTGCCACCGACGTAGGTCAGCATCAGATGTGGAGCGCTCAGTATCTGAGATTTGACAAGGTTCGCAAGTTTGCCTCCTCGGGCGGTCTTGGCACTATGGGCTACGGTCTGGGTGCTGCAATCGGCGCACAGGTTGGCAGCGGAACACGCAGTATTCTTGTCACCGGTGACGGCAGCTTTGGCATGAACCTCAACGAGCTTGCCACCGCATCCTACTACAACCTGCCCGTTACCGTCATCCTGCTCAACAACGGCGTGCTGGGCATGGTACGCCAGTGGCAGACACTGTTCTTCGGCAAGCGCTATTCCCATACTGTGCTTGACCGCAAGACCGATTTTGTCAAGCTTGCCGATGCATTCGGTATGCCCGGCGAGAGAGTCTGCGACCAGAAGAGCTTTGAAAAAGCACTTGAGCGTTCGCTGAATAGCGACGGTCCCTCTCTTATTGAGGTCATGATAGATCAGGACGAGTTTGTTCTGCCCATGGTGCCTCCCGGAGGCTCCATGTCCGACCTTATCACCACCAAGGAGGTCAAAGAATGAAAAGATTCGTAATCGGCGTTTACGTTGAGAACAAATACGGCGTTCTTGCCCGCATCTCGGGCATGATAATGCGCAAAGCGTTCAATATCGACTCCATCGCCAGCGGCATGACCAACGACGATGCGTTTTCCCGTATCACCATCACCCTGAGAGGCGAGGATTATCACTGCGAGCAGCTTATCAACCAGCTGCAGAAGCTGCACAACGTCAAGAACGTTGCCGTACTGTCCCGTGACGACTGCGTGGAGCGCGAGCTGATGCTCATCAAGGTCAAAAACTCCCCCGTCAACCGTCCCGAGGTCATGGCTGCCACCGAGGTATACCGCGGCAAGATCATCGACTACAATCCCAACACTCTGTGTGTTGAGGTAACGGGTGAGCCCTCCAAGATCAACGCTTTTATCGACGTTATGAAGCCGCTTGGCATCATCGAGATCGTCCGTACCGGTACTGTTGCCATGGAGCGCAGCCGCGTGCTGGCTGACTGAGGCTATGGCAAACGAAAAAACCAACGTCATGCGGGTGCTTGACTCCCTCAAAATAGACTACAAGTACCACACCTATGCAGACACGGACGCCATAAGCGGCGTTGAGGTGGCGCAGGTGCTGTCTCAGGATCCCGAGCAGGTGTTCAAGACTCTGGTCACAGTCGGCGCAAAGGGCGAGCACTATGTGTTCATGATACCTGTGGCATACGAGCTGGATCTGAAAAAAGCGGCAAAAGCCGTAGGCGACAAAAGCATCGCAATGATAAAATCCAAGGAGCTTTTGCCCCTGACCGGATATATCCACGGCGGCTGCTCCCCCATCGGTATGAAAAAGCAGTTTAAAACCGTGCTCCACGAGACGGCTCAGCTGTTTGACACCATACTGTTCAGCGCAGGCAAGATAGGCTATCAGGTAGAGTTGTCCCCCGACGATCTGCTCCGCGCCGTGCCCTATATCTATGCCGATGTCACGGTCTGAATAATCTCACAATATCACCGCTTTGAGCGCTGCTCAGGGCGGTTTTTTTCTTGCATTTGAGGTACAATTGGAATATAATATTAGCGATTTTGTGTTGAGGATGATAAAGATGGACGAAAATCAGCATTCACATACAGCGCCCTCGCCGTTCAAAAAGCTGCTGGGGTTTGTTTCCAAAAACGCCGTGGCGATAATAGCATTTGCTCTGGCATGTATCACCGCCTGCATAGTGCCGCCCGACAGGGAGTATATCGGGTATTTTGACTTCAAGACCCTTGCCTGCCTGTTTGCTACTTTGGCGGTGGTGGGCGCGCTCAAGAATATCCGCTTCTTCTCGGTCATGGCGCAAAAGATCGTCAGAACCACCGGCACAGTCCGTGGCATGATAACCGCGCTGGTGTTTATTACATACTTTGGCTCCATGCTGATCGCCAACGATATGGCGCTTATTACCTTTTTGCCCCTTGGCTACTACTCGCTGACAGTTACCAACCGTCAGGATTATATGGCATTCTGCTTTATCATGCAGAATATCGCCGCCAATTTGGGCGGTATGCTGACACCCTTCGGCAATCCACAGAATCTATATCTGTACAGCTTTTTCAGCATCCCCACGGGCGAGTTTATGGGCATTATGGCGCTGCCTTTTGCCGCGGCTATGGTGCTGATAATCGGCTGCTGCTTCTTTGTACGCCGCGACAAGATCGAGATCGATATGTCCCGCGTCGAGGAACAGCTGCCCAAAACACGCACAATTATCTATCTGGCGCTCTTTGCCCTGTCCATCCTCATAGTGTTCAGAGTGCTGCCCTATCTTGTGGGCCTGCTGGTTATTCTGGCATTTTTGCTTGTGCTTGACCGCAAAGCCGTGTGGGGCGTGGACTACGGCCTGCTTATGACGTTCGTGTTCTTCTTCATCTTTGCGGGTAATATGTCACGCATCCCCGCAGTCAGCGAGCTGCTGTCCTCGCTGCTGCAAAAGAACACGTTGGTGTTCAGCACCCTGTCCTGTCAGGTCATAAGCAACGTGCCCTCTGCGGTGCTGCTGTCGCGGTTCACCCTCAACTACCGTGAACTGCTGTGGGGCGTCAACATCGGCGGCGCAGGCACGCTTATAGCATCGCTGGCAAGCCTGATAACATTCCGCGAATATACCGCCCACAACCCCCGCGGCAGCGGAAGATATATTATGCTGTTTTCACTGTTCAACTTCGGTTTTCTCATAATCCTGACCGGCATTATGTCGCTTGTAAGATAAGCGGCAGGAGCAAGTTCTCGCTGCGGCTGCCACGCAAGATTGACAAAACCGCAGCGCTATGATAGCATAAAAGAAAAAGGCCTGCGGCGTTACGCCACGACCGTTGAAACTTACTAA
>JAFYMQ010000112.1 GCA_017556565.1 Clostridia bacterium
ACAACCGCTGACTTGTCAGCGGTTGTTTTTTGTTGTGTGCAGGGAACTAATCCTTCGCTTGCCGTACACACGATACTGTCTGCGCTCGTATTGCTTGTATAATGCGCGAAACCCCGTTCCCTCCAAGATTGCAAATCGCGCCTCTTAAGCCTCCCTCCGGGAGGGAGGTGGATTTTGCGAAGCAAAAGACGGAGGGAGAGAGCGCTATTAAATATGTCGCATAGCGACACATTAACGCGCCGAAGGCGTGCATCACTTCGGCGTAGCCGAAACATCACGGCGCAGCTGCATCACTTGTGCGCAAGCATATACATCACTGTTACAAAAACCTCCAAGCGCCGGCTTGGAGGTTTTTGCGTCTGTATGTCTTATATTCTTGCTACGCCGGTCTTGCGTGCTGCTTCTGCAACAGCCTTTGCAACGGCGGGGCCTACGCGCTCATCAAATGCGGCAGGCATGATGTTGTTCTCGTTCAGCTCCTCGTCGGGTACGAGCTCGGCAAGCGCCATAGCTGCTGCCACCTTCATCTCCTCGTTGATGTCGCTTGCGCGTACGTCAAACACACCGCGGAAGATACCGGGGAATGCCAGCACGTTGTTGATCTGGTTGGGGTAGTCGGAGCGGCCGGTGGAGATGACCTTTGCGCCGCCTGCCTTTGCATCCTCGGGGAATATCTCGGGGGTGGGGTTTGCACATGCAAAGATGATAGCATCCTTTGCCATGGTCTTGACCATCTCGGTGGTGACCAGACCGGGTGCCGATGTGCCGATAAATACGTCAGCGCCTTGGAGCTTTTCTGCCAGAGTGCCGCCGGTCTGCTCGGGGTTGGTGACCAGTGCCATTTCTGCCTGTGCCCAGTTCATGCCGGGGCAGTCTTTGTGCAGAGCGCCGTTCTTGTCGCACATGGTGATATTCTTAAAGCCTGCGCTCAGCAGCATCTTTGCGATAGCGATACCGGCAGCGCCTGCGCCGCAGGTGACGATTTTTGCGGTTTCCTTGTTCTTGCCTACTACCTTGAGAGCATTCAGCAGACCTGCCAGAACGATAACGGCGGTGCCGTGCTGATCGTCATGGAATATGGGAATATCGCACTTTTCCTTCAGCTTGCGCTCGATCTCAAAGCAACGGGGAGCAGAAATATCCTCAAGATTGATACCGCCGAAAGAGCCGGAGATCATATAAACGGTGTTTACAAACTCGTCAACGTCCTTGGTCTTGACACAGAGGGGGAACGCATCCACGTCGGCAAAAGACTTGAACAGAGCGCATTTACCCTCCATAACGGGCATACCTGCCTCGGGGCCGATGTCGCCCAGACCCAGAACTGCGCTGCCGTCGGTGATGACTGCGCACAGATTGTGGCGGCGGGTAAGCTCGTAGGACTTGCTTATGTCCTTCTGGATCTCAAGACAGGGGGTTGCAACGCCGGGGGTGTATGCCAGCGACAGATCCTCTCGCGAGGAGCAGGACACGGTAGAAATAACCTCTATCTTGCCGCGCTTTTCGTAGTGGAGTTTCAGGCTCTCAGCGCCTATATCTCTTGCCATAATGGGTACCTCTTTTCGTGTATTTTTATCAATGTTAATCTTAACACACACCAAAGCCGAGTTCAAGTGTTGACTAAAAACAAAATGAAAATTATACTGAATAGTACAGAGAATAATATAACGCGACAGGAGGCAAAATTATGCAGTATTCCTCGCAGTGCATACCCTGCCTGATAAAAAGACAGATAGCCGAGATAGAAAAATACCCCGACGAGCGCGCCAGACTGGGGTATATGAAAGAAATCTGCGCCATCATCGCAGCCTCGCCCGACGGTGTGGCAGCGCCCTGGCTTGTATCACGTTTCAACCGTGTGCGCGGCAAATATTTTGATGAGGCAGATATATACGCAAGCATCAAAAAACAGTCCAACGACTTTATACTGGAGCGGCTTGACAGAGTGCGCGCCGCAATAGAGCGCGCCGATGACCCGCTGCTTTGCGCCCTCAAATACGCAAGAGCGGGCAACTATATCGACTTTGGCGCGCTGCACGGCAGCGTGGATATGCAGCAGCTTGAGAGCAAGCTTGACGCAGCGCCCGACGAGTGGGTTGACCCTGCGGAGTATACTGACCTGCTGCGCGATCTTGAGAGCGCCAAAAATGTCCTCTACATTCTTGACAATGCAGGCGAGATCGTGCTGGACATGGTGTTTATCGGGCAGCTGAAAAAGCGCTTCCCCCAGGCGCGAATCACCGCGGCGGTGCGCGGTGCGCCGGTCATCAACGATGCCACACGGGAGGACGCACAGTACGTGGGTCTTGACAAAATAGTGCCCGTTATCGACAACGGCTGCGACATCTCGGGCACGCAAATAAGCGAGTGCGGCGAGAGCATGCAAAAAGCCCTGCGCCTTGCCGACGTTATCATCGCCAAGGGACAGGGCAATTTCGAGACCATGCTCGGTTGCGGACTCAACGTGTACTATCTGTTTTTGTGCAAGTGCGATTTGTTCGTCAAAGCCTTTTCGCTGCCGCGACTGACGGGCGTACTGCTCAACGAGCGGCGGTGCTCGGTCAGGTGGACTGACCTTTGACTATGGCGGCGGATATGACCGTTTGCTGTGAGACGGGCAGATCCTTTGCCAGACAGTGAACGAGCACGTCCACAGTCGTGTGTGACATAAGCTCTACCTTGTTGTCCACGGTGGTCAGCAGGGGAGTGGTGATAAGAGACAGCATACTGTAGTCGTAGCCGGTTATGCGCAGCTGAGAGGGCACGTCAAGCCCCTCCTGCTGGGCATACTTGAGTGCCGAGGCGGCAAGCAGATCGTTAAAGCACATTACCGTGTCAAATCTGACCTTGCGCGATGCGCCCCTGAGTGCGCTGATGACACCGCCAACACCTGCCTCGCAGTTGGCTATATGGTCATCGGTAAAGGGCGCATTGTGCTTTGCGCAGGCGTCTTTGATGCCTGCGATCATGCGGCGGGTACTGTATGAGTTGTTGCGCTGGGCAAACAGTATGGTTTTCGAACCGGTGCTCAGCAGCATATCGGCAAGCTCAAACGATACGCTGTAATCGTCGCAGGTAACGCAGTAGATATTTTCACCCTTGACGGCGCCGTTCATCATGAACACAGGCACCTGCCGTGCGGCGCGGCGGATGTAGTCGTTGGCGCTGTCTTCCGATTCTATATAGTTGGAGCCTACAAGTATAACCGCATCCACGCTCTTGGACAGCATCAGTCTGAGGGCGTTTTCTTTTTCCGATTTGTCGTAGCCGGTGCAGCAAAGCAGCGAATTAAAGCCGCTTTTGCGAAGCTTGCTTTCCAGATGGAACACAGCTTCGGACAGATACAGATCGGAGGTGTTGGCACAGAGTATGCCAACGGTGCGCATACTGCCCATGCCCAGACCGCGGGCAAAAGCGTTGGGAGTATAGTTGTTTTCCTGAATGATGGCAAGTATCTTTTCGCGTGTGGCAGGGCTGACCTTGCCGCTGCCGTTAAGAACACGGGAAACGGTGGCAATGGATACGCCCGCTGCCTTGGCTATGTCATAAATGTTCATACTGCCACCTCCTGACATTTTATTTGATAAAAAACCGCGGGTTTAGTTTAATATATCACATTTGCAAGGTGTATTTCAATAAAAAAGCAATATTAATTTGATTGACTACAGTGTAAAAGTATTATAAAATTATATATTATATGCAAAAATCGTCGAGATAGGGAGGATTCACCTAATGAAACTCAAAGAAAACTGCGCATATGCTCTTGTTTGCCCCACAAGTATGGGCGTAAGAATAACCCCCGCTGACCGCCAGCCCGTTCATGTCAGCCGCAACTACATGATGCAGGCTACCAGCGCCGAGAGCAACGTGCTTAATATATCCTCGTCCCTTGGACTCAGGACCAAGGCGCTGACCACCTTTGTCAAAGGCAGTCCCATCGCGGATTTCATCAAGGCAGAATTAAGATCCCGCAACATAGATTACGAAGGTCCCGAAGTTGAGCAGGGCGGCCCCTGGGGCTATCGCCACCAGTTCAACATTGCCGACAGCGGCTTTGGTATGCGCGGCCCCAGAGTGCAGAACGACCGTGCAGGCGAGGTAGGCAGAACCCTGAACGTCAAGGACTTTGACCTTGACCGCATCTTTAACCGCGAGGGCGTACAGATCCTCCATCTGTCCGGTCTTATCGGTGCACTGTCTCCCGACACCAGCCGTTTCTGTCTGGAGCTTGCCCGCGCCGCAAAAAAGAGCGGCACACTGATCTCCTTTGACCTCAACTACCGTGCATCTTTCTGGGAGGGCAGAGAGGACGAGCTTCGCACCGTGTTCTCCGAGATCGCATCGGTATCCGATATCCTCATCGGCAACGAGGAGGACTTCCAGCTGGCTCTGGGCATCCGCGGCCCCGAAGCAGGCGGCAAGGACATCGCAGCCAAGATCGACGGCTTCAAGGGTATGATCCGCGAGGTCAAGGCAGCTTATCCCAACGCACAGGTATTCGCTACCACACTCCGTCAGGTATATTCCGCCAACACACATATGTGGGGCGCAATTATGCTGGCAGGCGACGAGTGGTACATAGAAGAGCCCCGTGAGATCCCCGTTCTTGACCGTATCGGCGGCGGCGACGGCTACGTGGGCGGTATGCTTTACGGCATCCTCAGAGAGTGGGAACCCTCCAAGTGGATACAGTTCGGCTGGGCAACGGGCGCACTTGCAACCACCATGCTGGCAGACTACGGCACCCCCGCTGACGAAGAGCAGGTATGGAGCATCTATGCCGGCAACGCAAGAGTCAAGAGATAACAAGAGGAGACATAGCTATGAAAAAAGCTGATATAGGTCTTATCGGTCTTGCCGTAATGGGCGAGAACCTGGTCATGAATATGGAGTCCAAAGGCTTTACCGTTGCGGTATTCAACCGCAGCACCGACAAGGTCAGAAATTTTGTCGAGGGCAGAGCCTGCGGCAAGAATATCATCGGTGCATACTCCCTGCAGGAGCTGGTGGATGCACTCAGTAAGCCCCGCAAGGTCATGATGATGGTCAAAGCCGGTCAGGCTGTTGACGATATGATAGAGCAGCTGCTGCCCCTGCTGGACGACGGCGATATCATCATCGACGGCGGCAACTCTCACTTCCCCGACACCACACGCAGAACACAGTACGTGGAAAGCTGCGGCAAGCTGTATATCGGCACAGGCGTATCCGGCGGCGAAGAGGGCGCACTGCTTGGCCCCTCGCTGATGCCCGGCGGCAGCAAGGCTGCATGGGAAAGCGTCAAGCCCATCTTCCAGGCTATCTGCGCCAAGGTCGAAGACGGCTCGCCCTGCTGTGACTGGGTAGGCGAGAACGGTGCAGGACATTTTGTCAAAATGGTGCACAACGGCATCGAGTACGG
>JAFYMQ010000113.1 GCA_017556565.1 Clostridia bacterium
CAAGATTGCCGCTGCTGCCGCCCTCAATATGTATGGACTTGATTATGCCGTCTTCGGCAGTGATCTCGTATTTTTTGGAGCATACGCCCTTGGGGTAATAAACAGTACTCTTGGTCATTGTAAACCTCCATAAATTATTGCCATTAGTAATCTACCACAAAAAACAAAACTTGTCTATATTCAAAATATTTATACTGTGAATAATGATTACAATATTTTTTGCCAATGTGTCAGTTGCCTTTGAGCTTATCCCAGTAATCTTTTGCCTGGGTTTCCGATTTGTTTGTGCCCGGCTCATAGTATACCGTATCTTTCAGCTGGTCGGGGAGATATTGCTGCTTGACGTAATTTCCGGGGAAATTATGGGGATACTTGTATGTGAGTCCGTGGCCAAGCTTCTGGGCGCCGCCGTAATGGGCATCTTTGAGATGCACGGGGATATCTCCATAGTTGCCGCTTGTTACGTCAGCCATTGCCGAGTCTATGGCACAGACGACCGAGTTGGACTTGGGTGCGGTTGCAATAAGCAGTGCGGCCTGTGTCAGCGGCAGCCGTGCTTCGGGCAGGCCAAGCTGCAGAGCGCTGTCGCAGCAGGCTTTGACTATAAAAGCTGCCTGAGGATAGGCAAGACCCACATCCTCACTGACCGCGCAGAGCATACGGCGGCAGGCCGATGCAATATCGCCGCCCGCAAGAAGCCGCGCAAGGTAATGTACGGCTGCATCGGGGTCTGAGCCGCGAAGCGATTTGTGGAATGCAGACAGTATATCGTAGTGGCTGTCACCGTCACGGTCGTATTTTGCAGAGGATTTCTGGGTGATCAGCTTTGCATCCTCAAGGGTGACGAATACCGTGCCGTCCTCGCCCATAGATGCGGCAGAAAGAAGCTCAACCGCGTTGATGGATTTGCGTACGTCTCCGCCGCAGGCCTGAGCTATATGAGCGCATACGCCTTCTTCGATGGAGATTTTGGTCTTCATGGTGCGTGCGCAGATAGAAAATGCCCTGCGCACAGCTTTTTGTACGTCTTCCTGAGTAACCGGTTTGAACTCAAACACGGTCGAACGGCTCAGAATAGCATTGTATACGTAAAAATAGGGGTTTTCCGTAGTGGATGCTATGAGAGTGATCTTGCCGCTCTCGATAAACTCCAGCAGGGACTGCTGCTGCTTTTTGTTAAAATACTGTATCTCATCAAGATACAACAGTACGCCCTCGGGAGCAAGCAGGGTATCCAGCTCGCCTATAATGGATTTTATATCCGACGTAGAGGCGGTGGTTGCGTTCAGCTTGTACAGCTTGCGGTTTGTCTGGGATGCGATTATCTGGGCAAGTGTGGTCTTGCCGACGCCGGACGGACCGTAGAAAATCATATTTGGGATCTTGCCGCTCTGCACCACCCGTCTGAGTATGCCGTTTTCGCCTATAAGATGCTCCTGTCCGACCACATCGTCAAAAGATGATGGACGTATAGAGTCTGCAAGTGGCTGGTACATTGTTACACCTCCCCAATATAACTTTATTATTTTATATAATAATACATTTGCCCAATTTATTCAACAAAAGATTGCATCTTTTGTCAAAATATGGTATTATACAAAAAGTATAGTCAAATATGTAGCATTTTTAGGGGGAAAATTATATGAGATGTCCGTTTTGCGGCTATCCCGAGAGCAAGGTCGTAGACTCCAGACCTACCGACGAATCCAGCAGCATCCGCAGAAGAAGAGAATGCCTGACCTGCGGCAAGAGATTTACCACCTATGAGACAGTCGAAAGCCTGCCTCTGGTAGTTGTCAAAAAGGATGGCGGCAGAGAGACATTTGACCGCAACAAGATACTCAACGGACTTGTCAAAGCATGCGAAAAGCGTCCCGTACCTATCGCAGTGCTGGAAAAGGCAGCATCCGATATCGAGCAGCAGCTGCTCAACTCTCTTAACCGTGAGGTAAAGACCGAATACATCGGCGAGCTTGTTATGGAAAAGCTCAAGGATATCGACGAGGTCGCTTACGTGCGTTTTGCATCGGTATACAGACAGTTCAAGGATATCAATACTTTTATGAGCGAGCTTTCCAAGCTGCTCGGCAATCAGATCAAATAAATCTTGGCTTAAACAGAGACGCTTCGGCATGAACCGAAGCGTCTTTTTTTGTGTCAGAACAGTGCGCGCAGGGTAGGGGTATCGTAGGTGCTTATGATATACAGCTGGTGCATAACGCAGCTTATCTCGGCATCAAACTCGGTGTGATCGTCGTTTTGCAAAAATGCCAGTGCGCGGCTTAATATTTCGGTCACCTCATCTATATGCTCGTGGGGGACAAATGCCGACAGTATGGGGACTTTTTTGTCCCAGTGCTGTTTTGTGCTGTGCAGGGCGTTATAGTCGTAATTTTGTGCGGCTGACTCTATATCTGACGATATTTGAGTGCATAGCCTGTCTGTGTAGACTGTACATATGATGCCCAAGGTTATTGCGGAGATAAATGCCAATATGGCTGCGGCAAGGCGTATTTTCATGCTGTCAGTTCTCCTTTTTGGCAAATATTATATTGCTCTCGCCGTCGTATGCCAGCAGGAAAACATCCTTGATTTCGTGAGCGCCGTTTGTGCCTATAACACTGTGCAGCCACTTGCTTTTTTGCGGTGATGCGTATGATGTATCGGCAAGCTGCCCGTCGGATATGATCACGTTGAATGGCTCTGAGGGGCTTGGTTTTATTCTGAGATCTTTGGCACTCGGCGGCAGATCGGCAGAGTTTATCATAACACTGAGCCTGCCGTTGGTTTCCATCTGTGCCAGCCTGACCGTGCGCAAGTCATATACGTCTTTGAGCCTGAGATCTTCCAGCAGATCGTCTATGGTTATACGCAGTGTTTGCATGGCTTTCTGGTCGATGTTTCCGTCGCGGATTATTGTTATGGGACTTCCGCTTATAAGCTTGCGAAGTTTGGGGTGCTTGAGCGAAAGTGTTGATATTATGACCTCAGCCGATACAAGTGTGATGATCGGGATTATTCCGTGGACCAGGGGCAGCTCGATATCCTGCATGGGCACCGATGCCACGGCAGAAATAAGTATGGTTATGACCAGTTCGGCAGGCTGCATCTCGCCAACCTGACGCTTGCCCATAAAGCGCATTGAGAAAATTATAACAAAGTATAAGATCAGTGTTCGGATAAGGGGTACTAACATATCACACCTCCGTGGCAATAGTAGTATAACCGGAGTGTGGAAAATAATACCCGATATGCATAAGTTTTACATAGCGTGATACAGAACAGAGAGGAACACGTCTACTATAGAGCTGACCGCACGTTTGGGGTGGGGGTGGCACATTGACGTGTCGGGGATATCCGAACATACCCGATACAAAAAGTCGTGCAGAGAGTATATTGCGTATCTGTCAATATTCAGCCTGAGTGCGCGGTTTTCGAGAGCGGATATGAGTATATCGTTGTAGCTGCAGCTGTCGGGCAGCTTGAGCAGCTGACACAATGCGGGGATAATCTCCTCAAGCAGCAGTCGTCTGCCTGATTTTTCCGATTTGATACGCATTGTGCAGGCAAGTCTGTCTATGCCGTTATCGCTTATCTGGGATATACAGCTGTAGCCTATCTCACCGTCAAAGCCGTCGATGCAGTACTTGATGCCTGCGAGATTTTTGAGCCGGCGCATTGCATCAAAGTAGCCCATATTGATGTTGTTTTCTGCCTGTTTTTTAGAAAATCCCAGTATGGCGCCCAATTGACCGCTGGGCTCTATGTAGGTGACTTTTACATCCTTGCGCTCGGGTGCGCGGAATATTCCGCTGCCAAACACCCTCACGGCGATTACCTCGTCGCATCCGCGGTCAATAAGCATGTTAATGGGGCAGCAGTCGTAGGCACCGCCGTCAATATATTTCTTGTTTTCTATCTCGGTCAGCTTAAAGCCGGGGAAGGTGGCACTTGCAAGAATATACCTGCATACGTCCTGCGGCGGCATCTGATCCTTGAATACGTAGAGCGGCTTGATGTCGGGGAAGGATACCGCAACAAGACCGAAATCAACTGGACTGTTTATCAGTCTGTCGGTATCGATCATACTGCAGAGCATATTGTACATTCGTGCGGTTGATATACCCTTGCTCTTGAGTGTTGAGTACAGGGTGTTTTTCAGCTTTTTGAGTACGGCAGAGTTGAGCTCACCGTTTATCAGCTCGACTATCGGCTTGTCGAGCGGGTCAAACAGATCGTCAAAACCGATATTGAGCCAAAAATCACACAGCTTATCTATATCACCCTGAGCGGCAAATGCGGCATTGACAGCACCGATAGAGCTGCCTGTGAGCGCAGAGTATTGAATGTTCAGTTCGCTGATTGCTTTGAGTACGCCGGCGTGGTAGGAGCCTTTTGCACCGCCGCTTTCAAGTGCGATTCCCAGCATATTATCACCTCATCTTTATTCTATACAGTTTATGCAGAATAATCAAGCGCCGCAACTGGTTTGCGGCGCCTGACATGATGATTTTCAAAGCTGCATGGGCTCAGGAGTGTTTTTCTGAGGGTTCTTGTAGGGCTGGGGACTGTTTTTGGGTGTAGGCTTTTCGGTCTTGCTCTTTTGCTGATTGGTATAGTTCATAGGCTGCATCTGTTTCACCTCGCTCGATTTTACACGGTTAGTTTGAGCATAAATACGATGGATATTCTGTGTGTTTTACAGTTAATTTTAAAATTGCTGTACAATTTTTTATAGATATATATTGTCTAACTTATATTTATATGATAAAATAGCGGAGAATGAAAACAATTTTACGGAGGTCATATATTATGTCCGGACATTCCAAATGGCACAATATTCAGAAAACCAAGGGCGCAGCTGACGCAAAGAAGGCCAAGATCTTCACCAAGTACGCCCGTGAAATGGCAATCGCCATCAAAGACGGCGGCGGCGCAGACCCCGCAAGCAACTCCAAGCTTTCTGCTGTTATCAGCCGTGCAAAGAGCGAAAACGTCCCCAACGATAATATTAACCGTATCCTGCAGAAGTATCAGAGCGGTGCTGCTGCCGAGTCTTACGAGCATGTTACATACGAGGGTTACGGCCCCTGCGGTATCGCTGTTATCGTAGAGACCCTGACCGATAACCGCAACCGTACTGTTGCCGATGTTCGTCACTATTTTGACAAATACGGCGGAAACATGGGTACATCCGGCTGCGTGTCCTGGCAGTTCAGCCAGAAGGGCGTTATCGTAATCGATGGCGAGGATCTGGACGAGGATGCTGTTATGATGGAAGCTCTCGATGCAGGAGCAGAGGACTTCTCTGCAGAAGAGGGAATATTCGAGGTTTATACCGATCCCGACAGCTTTGACGAAGTCCGCGAAAAGCTCAAGGAAATGGGCTACGAGTTCATGGGAGCTCAGGTGCAGATGGTTCCTCAGAACTATATCACCATCAGCGGTGAGGACAATCTCAAGAATATGCAGAAGATGCTGGAAGTCATGGAAGCCAACGACGACATCCAGAACGTTTGGCACAACTGGGAAGAGACCGAGAACTGAGTTCACCTAAGAAGCGGCCGCAAGGCCGCTCTTATTGCTGTTATTGTATATAACGGATTAGTCAACAATTACTGAAAAAGGAGTAGATCCTGTTTATGATGGACCAGAGCAAGATCCGTAATTTTTCGATCATTGCCCATATAGATCACGGCAAGTCCACCTTGGCCGACCGCCTGCTTGAAAAGTGTGAGGCGGTATCCCAGCGCGAGATGACATCCCAGCTGCTGGACAACATGGATCTGGAAAAGGAGCGCGGCATTACCATCAAAGCCCGCGCAGTTCGTCTTGACTACAAGGCTCAGGACGGAGAGACCTATGAGTTCAATCTTATCGACACACCGGGCCACGTTGACTTCAACTATGAGGTTTCCCGCTCTCTTGCTGCCTGCGAGGGTGCTATTCTGGTAGTTGACGCAGCTCAGGGTGTTGAGGCACAGACACTTGCCAATACCTATCTGGCTCTTGAGAATAATCTTGAGATCCTGCCTGTATTCAACAAGATTGACCTGCCTGCCGCTGACCCTCAGAAGGCCAAGCAGGAGGTAGAGGATATTATCGGTCTGCCTGCGATGGACGCTCCCGAAATATCCGCCAAGCAGGGCATCAATATTGAGGCTGTTTTAGAGGATATCGTGGCAAACGTTCCTGCGCCCGAGGGTGATCCCAATGCGCCCTTAAAGGCTCTTATATTTGACAGCCAGTATGACCCCTATGTGGGTGTTATAGTATATTTCCGTGTTATGGAAGGCACACTTCGCCCCGGCATGAAGGTCAAGATGATGGCATCGGGCGCATCCTACGAGGTGCTGGAGTGCGGATACCTGCGTCCTCTGGGCATTGAGCCCTGTCAGGAGCTTTCTGCAGGTGAGGTTGGATACTTTACCGCATCCATCAAGACCGTCAAGGATACGTCGGTAGGTGATACCATAACCGAGGCTGACCGTCCCGCAAGCGAGGCGCTGCCCGGCTACAGACCCTCCCAGTCTATGGTGTACTGCGGCGTATATACCGAGGACGGCTCCAAGTATCCCGATCTGCGCGACGCACTGGAAAAACTCCAGCTTAATGACGCATCCCTGGTGTTTGAGCCTGAATCTTCTGCTGCGCTGGGCTTTGGCTTCCGCTGCGGC
The DNA here is from genome assembly GCA_017556565.1 of Clostridia bacterium. GTDB lineage: Bacteria > Bacillota > Clostridia > Oscillospirales > Butyricicoccaceae > RGIG3513. The sequence goes on from JAFYMQ010000113.1 coordinate 6,678, forward strand.
TTTTTGGGAATGCTCCACATGGAGGTCATTCAGGAGCGTCTGGAGCGTGAGTTCAATCTTAATCTGATCACTACGCTGCCTTCGGTTATCTATGAGGTCGACAAGACTGACGGCACTCTGGTGCTGGTCGATAACCCCCACAATTATCCCGATCCCGCACATATCGCCGAGGCAAGAGAGCCTTATGCCAAGGTCTCTATTATTTCGCCTCCTGATTATGTCGGCAATATTATGCCCATGTGTCAGGAGCGCCGCGGTGAGTTCAAGGATATGCAGTATCTTGACACCCATCTTGTTGAGCTTCATTACCGTATGCCTCTCAACGAGATCATCTATGACTTCTTTGATGCACTCAAAGCACGTACAAAGGGTTATGCCTCTTTGGACTATGCTATGGAGGAGTACAGATCATCCGATCTTGTCAAGGTCGATATGCTGCTTAACGGCGAGCAGGTCGACGCGCTGAGCTTTATTGCCCATCGTGAAAAAGCATACGGCAGAGCACGCCGCATCTGCGAAAAGCTGAAGGAAAACATACCCCGTCAGATGTTCGAAGTGCCTATTCAGGCGGCTATCGGCGGAAAGGTCATCGCACGTGAAACTGTCAAGGCTATGCGTAAAGACGTTCTTGCAAAGTGCTACGGCGGTGATATAACCCGTAAGAAAAAGCTGCTCGAAAAGCAGAAGGAAGGCAAAAAGAAGATGCGTTCTCTGGGTACTGTCCAGATGCCTACCGAAGCTTTTATGGCTGTACTGCGTCTTGATGAAGAATAATATAGACAAGCATCTGGGCATTTATGTCCACATACCATTTTGCAGAAAAAAGTGCGATTACTGCGACTTTTATTCTGTATGCGCCTATGACGATAACCTGCTTGACCGTTATCTCAAAGCTCTTGTAAAGCAGCTTGATGATTACACGTTAGGCGGCAGCAGGTATACGGTTGACACCCTGTATATAGGCGGAGGAACGCCGTCGGTATTCGGCGGCAAGCGGCTGGCGGCTTTGGTAAAAGAGGTTGGCAAGCGTTTTGACTTTACACGTGATGTTGAGATTACTGTAGAGGTCAATCCCGAAAGTGCCGACAAAGCTCTCTTCAAGCAGCTCAAAAAAGCCGGTGTAAACCGCATCTCGATGGGTGTTCAGTCATCCTGTGACAGTCAGCTGGCAGCTTTGGGCAGACTACATGATTTCAAAACGGCAGAAAATGCCGTTTTGTTATGCAGGAAGTATTGTATCAATAATATTTCTCTCGATCTTATGTACGGACTTGAGGGGCAGAGCATGGACAGCTGGCTTGAGTCGGTAGAGGCTATTGCGGCTCTTGACCCTATGCATATATCCTGCTATGCGCTCACTCTTGAGGAGCATACGCCTATGTACAGAAGAGACCCTGTGCTGCCCGATGATGATACCGTTGCCGATATGTATCTTGCAGCGGTTGACAAGCTTGGTGCTTTGGGATACGAGCAGTACGAGATTTCCAATTTTTCCCGCAGAGGATACCGATCTGCCCACAACAGCAGATACTGGGATCTCAGACCGTATATAGGAATAGGCGCGGCTGCCCACAGCTTTTTCGGTGACAAGCGCTACAGTACTGTCAGAGATATTGACAGATATATAAACGGTATTTTGTCCGGAGATTCGGTTGTTGATGAGGCTGACGATGTGGCGGTGAAAAACCGCAGCGGCGAGTATATAATGCTCAGACTGCGTACGTCGGACGGCATTGATGAGGCTGAGTTTTCCAGACGGTTTGGCAGTGAGTTTGATAATTATGCCGAAAAACTTAAAAAATACATCCCCACGGGTCACGCAGAGTGCGGCGGGGGAGTGTACAGACTTACGCCAAAAGGTTTCTTCATATCCAATACCATAATCTGTGATGTGTTGGATATCTGATTTTTGATGAATAGGGGGTACGAGTATGAAGCTTCTTGACCTTATGCGTGAATATTATTCTGTATCCATAATCGGTATGTGTAAAAACGCAGGCAAGACTACCGTTCTTAATCGTATCATAACCGAAATGGCAGAGGAGGATATCGTCTTTGCCATCACATCTATAGGTCGTGACGGAGAGGGAAGCGACGTTGTTACCGGTACTCACAAGCCCGGTATTTACGTGCCTGCCGGCACTCTGGTTGCGACTGCATTTGATATGCTCAAATATTGCGACGTCACAAAAGAGATCCTGGATGC
>JAFYMQ010000114.1 GCA_017556565.1 Clostridia bacterium
ATCGGCTTGTGACTTATGGGCCATGGCACAGATTTCAGAAATCATGGACAAAAAGGAAGATGCCAAACTTTATAAAGAGCAATCGGAACGCTTGTTTGAAGAAACTTGGAAGAAGTCTTTTCAAACTTTGCGGATGCTTCGGTTCTCATGCCCAGAGCAAGAGCGCCCTTGCGGATGCAGGCACCGTCAAAGCATGCAGACTCGAATACTACGTCAGCGGTATCCTCGACGATCTCGGAGTTCATGCCGCCCATAATACCTGCAAGACCGACAGCACGGCTCTGGTCGGCAATGACCAGATGCTCACCGTTCAGCTTGCGGACAATGCCGTCAAGAGTGGTCAGCTCCTCGCCGTCTTTGGCGCGGCGGACAATGATCTTGCCGCCCTGAACGTAGCGGTAATCAAAAGCATGCATGGGCTGACCGTACTCAAGCATGACGTAGTTGGTGATGTCAACGATATTGTTGATGGGACGCACACCCATAGCGCGCAGACGCTCACGCATCCACTTGGGAGAGGGAGCGATCTTTACGTTGCGTACCATACGTGCGGTGTAGCGGGGGCACAGGTCGCTGTCGGGAGTCTCAACCTGCAGAAGCTCGCCGAGATTACCCTCAGCGCCGCCCTTGACTGCGGGGGTGTGGAGTGTGAGAGGCTTGTCATAGGTTGCTGCAGCCTCGCGTGCCAGACCGATAACAGACAGACAGTCGGGTCTGTTGGGGGTGATCTCAAACTCGACAACGTGATCGTCAAGACCGACAGCCGAGCAGATATCCTGACCTACGGTCAGCTCGCCCAGTTCGCTGTCGTCGGACAGGATCCATATGCCGTCCTCAAAAGCAGCGGGGAAATCGCGCTGATCAAGACCCAGTTCCTTGAAGGAGCAGAGCATACCGTTGGAAACCTCACCGCGCAGCTTGCCCTTTTCGATCTTGACACCGCCGGGCAGGGTGGACTTGTGCAGAGCGGCAGGTACAAGATCGCCGACCTTGACGTTCTGTGCGCCGGTAACGATCTGTACGGGCTCGTCTTTGCCGATATCGACCATACATACCCACATATGATCGGAGTTTTCGTGCTTTTTCATGGACAGGACCTTGGCGACCACTACGTTGGATATTTCGGCGCTCAGGTCATAAGTGACCTCTACCTTGGAGCCGGAGAGGGTAAGTGCCTCGGCAAACTCTCTGTCGGAGGCGTCTATCTGTACAAACTCATTAAGCCATTTTCTGCTGAGATTCATATTACACAGGCTCCTTTCTTAAAACTGCTCGAGGAAACGTACGTCGTTCTCGAATATCAAACGGAGGTCGGCTATCTTGAAGCGGCGCATTGCGGTACGCTCAAGACCGATACCGAATGCCCAGCCCGAATAAACGCTTGTGTCGATGCCTGCCATCTCCAGTACGCGGGGGTGGATCATACCTGCACCCAGCAGCTCTATCCAGCCTTCGCCCTTACAGGTGGGGCAGCCTACGCCGCCGCACTTGTGGCACTGAACGTCCATCTCGCAGCTGGGCTCGGTGAAGGGGAAGTGGTGGGGTCTAAAACGGGTCTTGGTGCCCTTGCCGTACAGCTGCTCAACAACCGTGTTGAGTGTGCCTTTGAGGTCTGCCATGGTAACACCCTTGTCGATGACCATACCCTCGACCTGATGGAACATGGGGGAGTGGGTAGCGTCTACCTCGTCCTTGCGGTAAACTCTGCCGGGAGCAACGATGCGGATAGGCAGCTCCATGGTATCCATAGCGCGTACCTGCATGGGAGAAGTCTGGCTTCTCAGCATGACGCGGCTGTCTTCGTCAAAATAGAATGTATCCGACCAGTCGCGGGAGGGATGATTCTCCTCTGCGTTCAGTCTGTCAAAGTTCAGCTCGGCAAACTCTATCTCGGGGCCGTCCAGAACGGTAAAGCCCATGCCGATGAAGATCTCTTTTATCTCATCCAGCGCAATGTACATGGGATGGCGGTGACCTGTTACGGCAGGCTTGCCGGGGATAGTCACGTCCAGAGCCTCTTCCTGCAGTCTGCGTGTGAGAGCCTCGGCGGCAAGCTTGGTGCCTGCGTCTTCGATAGCCTTTTCAAGCTCGGCTCTGACCTCGTTTGCCATCTGTCCTACGATGGGGCGTTCTTCGGCGCTCAGTGCGCCCATACCGCGCAGAATAGCGGTAAGCTCACCTTTTTTGCCCAGATATTTTACGCGGGCGTTCTCCAGTTCTTCGCCCTTCTGAGCAGCGTTAATGACCGAAAGAGCTTCCTCGAGGATCTTTTTAAGCTGTTCTTTCATCTTGTGCACCTCTGTATATTATAATTTTTTTGCAAAAAATAAAAAGCTTCCATCCCACAGTAGGGACGAAAGCATACTTCCGCGGTACCACCCTGATTTCCTGCCCGATTACGGCAGGACTCTTTTGCAGCCTGTGACGGGGCAAACCGGCACAGCCTACCATAATCAAACTTCAGCCGTGCAGCTCGGAAGTGAACTTCGCACCGTCGTCATCTCAAAGCGGCTTTCAGCCCAAGACCGCTTCTCTCTAAGAGGTCTGACGGTGTTACTCTCTTCGTCATCGCAATTATGTTATTTATATCACATTTAATAATAAAAAGCAAGCAATAAATTGCATAAAGCCAAAAATTAGGACATACTTATAGCCCGAGGTGATCGAGTGAAAAAGCTTTTGCTCCTGTCTGCTGTAATTCTGTTTTGTACATCCTGTGCAAAATCCGACCCGATATCAAAGCTGCCCGAACTGTATTCGGGGGATATAACCTGCATAGCGACCGTGCAGGCACTCAGCCGGCCTGCCTGTGACTATACCGTAGCTTTCTCCCGCAGCGGAGATATGGACACTGTAGAGCTGCTTGCCCCCGAGTCCATAGCCGGTATAAAAGCCACCGTAGAGCAGGGCAGCGCAGGTATAAGCTACGAGGGCAAGTATCTGGAGACCCTGCTGCCATATTATTGGGGCGCATCCCCGGTCGATGCACTCAGCGCGATTTTTGACTCTATGGCTGCAGGCGCCCCACAGTGGCAGAATACCCAAGGGGACAGTGTGACCTGCGAATACCGCATATACTCGGACAATGCCGACATCCGCCAGCGGGTCGAGCTGGACAAAGAAACTTTGGCACTCAAAAGTGCTCAGGTAGAGCTTGACGGCGCGCTTATTATGCTCATCGAGCTGCAGTCTGTGCAGCTATATGCAAATTAGGCAAAAAAACTGTTGCAATTTCAAAACGGCGGGTGTAGAATGTAGCCAAAGCAAAAAATACAGGGGAGCTTGCATATAGCAGGCTGAGAGGCAGATAGATCTGCGACCCTATAACCTGATGCGGGTAATGCCGCCGTAGGAAGTCACACCCGGTAGATTTTTTACAGGAGGCATCTTTTCAGGTGTACTCCTGTTTTTTGTTTTACAACCCAATACGGGGGAGCTTGCATACAGCAGGCTGAGAGGCAGATAGATCTGCGACCCCTATAACCTGATGCGGATAATGCCGACGTAGGGATCACAAGCGGTGCAGTGCGCAATGTACCCGTGTATGCCTTTGTCGGATTGTCGGCAGAGGCAATTTTATTTTTTTGGAGGTATAAAAATGAAAGCAAGCATCGCAATCCAGATCCTTCCCGCAGCAGCAACCACAGACGAACTTATCCGCATAGTAGACGAGGTCATCGCCTATATCCAAAGCAGCGGGCTCAATTATCACGTAGGCCCATTTGAGACCACTGTAGAGGGTGACGATATCGATCGGCTGATGGATATTGCAAAAGAGTGCCAGCATATTGCCGTAAGCGCGGGTGCAGACAAAGTATCCTCATACATCAAGACCGTCTATTACCCCGATGGCGAGGTGCTCACCATAGACGGCAAAATCGGCAAATATGCTCAGGCGTAGTCTGCCTGCCGCGGCGGCAGTAGTGCTGCTGCTTGTTTTGTGGCAGGGCATCTGTATGCTGCAGCTTGTCCCTCAATATATGCTGCCGTCGCCTGCGCAGGTGGTGCAGGCGTTTTGGAGTGACAGAGCGCTGCTTTGGCAAAACAGCATCATCACGTTGCAGGAGGCTTTTTTGGGACTGTTTTTCGGAGTGCTGACCGGGTTTGCAGCCGCCGTGGTGATGGACTCGTGCACGCTGCTGTACAGCGCATTTTATCCGCTGCTGGTCATTACCCAAACCATACCCTCTGTGGCAGTTGCGCCGCTTTTGGTACTGTGGTTCGGCTATGACATGCTGCCCAAAATCATCTTGATAGTCGTCTCCGCATTTTTCCCTGTGACCGTTGGGCTGCTTGACGGTTTTCGCAGTGTTGACAAAGACGCCGTCAATCTGCTGCGTTCCATGGGCGCAAACAGAGGGCAGATATTCCGCTTCCTCAAGTTCCCGTCGGCCTTGCCCCAGCTGTTTTCAGGGATCAAGATTGCAGCCGCATACAGTGTTGTGGGTGCGGTAATCAGCGAGTGGCTGGGCGGTTTCGGCGGCTTGGGAGTATATATGACACGTGTCAAAAAAGCCTTTGCATTTGACAAAATGTTCGCGGTAATATTTCTTGTTTCGGCAATATCTCTGGCGCTTATGGCGCTTGTGCGGCTTGCCGAAAAGAAGTGTATGCCATACCGCAAACCTACAGATAATAAACAGGAGGAATAACATGAAAAGATCGTTAGCTATACTGACAGCGCTGATCATGGTGGTTGCCATGGTCGGCTGCACAGACAAAAACAGTCAGGCAAGTGATATTACAATAGTTCTCGACTGGACGCCCAACACAAACCACACAGGTATTTATGCAGCACAGGCAATGGGGTATTTTGAGCAGGCAGGGCTTGATGTGCAGATCGTTCAGCCGCCCGAGGGCGGCGCCGAGGCGCTGGTAGCATCGGGCAAGGCTCAGTTCGGCGTGTCGTTTCAGGATTCTTTAGCGCCTGCATTTGCTCAGCAGTCACCCCTGCCCGTTACCGCTGTTGCCGCTGTGGTGCAGCACAACACGTCCGGCATAATTTCCCGCGCAGGCGAGGGTATGACCACGCCCCGCGGTCTCGAAGGCAAAAAATACGCCACATGGGACATGAACGTGGAAAAAGCCACCATCCGTCACGTGATGGAGGCTGACGGCGGCAGCTTTGATTTGGTGGAGCTTATCCCGTCCACCGTCACCGACGAGGTCTCGGCGCTTAGGAGCAGGAGCGTGGACGCGATATGGATATTCTACGGCTGGGCGGGTGTTGCCTGCGAGGTGGCAGGACTGGATACCGACTATTTTGAGTTTGCCGATATTGACCCTGTGTTTGACTACTATACTCCGGTCATTATAGGCAACAACAGTTGGCTTGAGAGCAATCCCGAGGCGGCAAAAGCCTTTGTCACCGCTCTGTCAAAAGGCTATACCTATGCCGCAGAGCATCCTCACGAGGCTGCGGATATTCTTATGGAAGCCGCCCCCGAGCTCAAGAGCAACAGCGCACTTGTATACGCCAGCCAGGAATATCTGGCCAAAGAGTACATCGCCGATGCCGACCGCTGGGGCGAGTTTGACAAAGCGCGGTGGGCGGCATTTTACACCTGGCTCAAT
>JAFYMQ010000115.1 GCA_017556565.1 Clostridia bacterium
AAGGCTCCCCTTATATATTAAGGGGAGCTGGCAGCCGTAGGCTGGCTGAGGGGATATCTTGAGGCTTACTTGTTTATCCCCTCCGCCCTATGGGGCACCTCCCCTTGCAACAAGGGGAGGCTTACGGGGAGTGGAGGCGGCGGCAGCCGCATCTGCGCGTGAGCTCAATCTCGTTTTAAGCAAGCGGTCGCTTGCAGGAGTCGAGCGTAGCGAGACCGAGCGAGAGCGAGTGCGGGGATGGCCGCGTAAGGCGAAGCGCGGATTCATTCCGCGCGTGAGCTCAATCTCGTTTTATGCAAGCGCTCGCTTGCATAAAACGAGGAAAAACCGCTTGCAAGCAAGCGGTTTTTCTTGGAACACCTTGAAAAAGTATTTGGCTATACTTTAAATAACTTGTAAGGGTTCAGAGCAAATTACTTAGCCATTGCGATCCAGTCGGTACCGAAGCCGAAGCCGGGAACGTAGCCGCCTGCGGGCAGAATGACGTTCTCAGCGAACAGAACCTTGGTGGGATCGATGTACATTGCGATGTTGATTCTGTAATCATACAGCTCTTTTTCCATCTCGAGGCACAGCTCGATAACTCTTGCGTTGTCATCCTTCAGATCGAGAGCTGCTGCTTCGTCATACTTAGCATCGTAAGCTGCGCTGTTGTAGCAGAATCTGGGAGGAGAATAAGTGGACTTGAAGTAGTTGAAGTAAGCTCTGGGATTCTCCTTGGAGGGGAGCAGATAGCCGAGGGATGCCTGGTATGCGTTGGGATCATCGGGATTCCAGCGGCGCTGGCTGTTAACGATGGAGGAGGGCTTTGCATCCAGCTTGAGCTTCAGCTTGTCGCCGAAGGTGTTCTCGAACTGCTTCTGCAGAATCTCAGCGGTTGCGCCGACGATTGCGGAAGATTCGGTGTACAGGATGGTGAAGTCAGAGGTGGTGAGGTTTCTGGGCTCGTAAGCCTTGGTCAGGAACTGATTTGCCTTTGCAACGTCGTAGGACTCTTCGGGGGTAAGCAGCCAATCACGCTCGATATCCCAGTACAGCAGACCGGAAACGGGGTCAGCAACAGTCTCGGGACGGACGTTGGAGGTGGTGGGGAAGCAGGAGAGGATGTCTGCCATATCAACACGGTCGATGCCGTAGAACATAGCCTCGCGGTAGTTCAGGTCGCCGATCAGGTTCTGGTTTTCGGTATTACCGACGTTGCACATGATCCATGTGGAGGTGTTGGAGTTGTACTCATAGACGCGAGGATCGTCTTCGAACTGCTCCCAATCGTTGTAGCTGATAGCAACGTAGTCGAGCTCGCCGTTGAGGAACATCTGCAGCTGGGTGCCCTTTTCGGGAACGACTGTCTTGATGATACCTTCGAGCTTGATTTCGTCAGCGTAGATGTAGTTTTCGTTACGCTCAAAGACGTACTTTGCATCGGGGATCCACTCAACCAGCTTGTAGGGACCGCCGGACATATAAGTCTCAACAGAGGTACCGTAGGTGGTAGCGGTGCCGTCAGCATTCATGTTGTCCATGTAGGTCTTTTCGTGGATCAGCTGGCGGTCAAGGATTCTCCATACGTTATCCATGGGGAGAACTTCTTCGGTGATTACCTGCATGGTGTAATCGTCGATCTTCTTGATACCGACGTCGTCCCAGGAGGCAACGGTGCCCATCTGATACTCATACAGGTTCTTGATCTTGCCGTATGCAGAGCCGGTCAGAGAAGAAGCAGACAGATACTGCATCTTGGGGTCTGCGTAGCACTGATAGGTGAAGATCAGGTCGTCAACGGTGATAGGATCGCCGTTTGCCCACTTGCCGTCCTCACGGATCTTGACTTCCCAAGTCAGACCATCGGTGCCAACAGGGGTAGGCCAGCTTGCTGCCAGTTCAAAATCATTCTTCCAGCCTGCGATAGCGGTGGGGTCGATAACCTGTCTGTACAGATAGATGGAGGTGGGGTTGATGATTTCGCCTTCCATAGTACCCTGGGTGGTCAGCTGGTTAGCGGTGGTAGCGCCAGAGGTCATAGCGGTACGATACCAGCCGTAGGGCTCGACTACTACGGGCTCGGGAGTGGTGGTACCCTGCTCGCCGGTGCCGGTACCTGTACCTGTACCTGTGCCGGTACCTGTGCCGGTGCCTGTGCCGGTGCCTGTGCCGGTGCCTGTACCTGTGCCTGTACCTGTGCCGGTACCTGTGCCGGTGCCTGTACCTGTGCCGGTGTCAGGATCTTTGATAGTAGGCTGTTTGCCGCAGCCTGCGAATGCAGCTACGAGCATCAGAACTGCCAAAATAAGAGCTAAATACTTCTTCATGTTATTGCCTCCTTGTGCAAATTATATTGGGGTCAACTATAGTATTATTCTACTTGCTTGGGTCTTTATTGTCAATCCTTACAAATGTACAGAATTATAGCTCTTTTTTTGGGCAATTTGCACAAATGGCTTGTTTTTTGACCTCCTGTGGCCATTGATACGGGGTAATTGTTAAATATCTGATAAGCTTTTTGTAACTAAAAAAATCAGGTCGGGAGATTTCCCAACCTGATCGTGAAAGCCTGCAAATCGGCTCAGAGTATTTCGTTGTTCAGGGGTGTAAGCATATATTCTGTCAGCTCTTTCCCGCTCATTTTTGCCGAGGTGGCAAGCAGAGCTTTTGCCCATGCGCACTCGCGGGTCATGCTGAGAGGCACTATGCCGCCGTTTTGCACACCGTCGAATACCGACGAATACTGTCCGTCACCAAGGGTGCAGGGTGCGGCAAATACAGGCACTTTCCGCTCTTTGCATCTTGCGGCAAGGTGCAGCACAGACAGGCTCGAATACCCCTCACCCTCTCCGCCGCGCTCGACACAGAACGTGCCCGAGTGATAGGTGCCGTGCACCACCGCGCCGACGCCGTCAAGGCTCAGTCTGCCGTAGTCAAGCCCGGTATAGGGGGTGATATAAAGCAGCCCATTGTCAAGTCTGACATCGGTGCCGAACGGGGCGGGTCTGCGTGCCTCCGACAGTTTGCGGCAGGTGTCGTGCATAGCATCACGGTCTGCCAAATCAATGCTCTCCCCTGCCGATACAAAATCGTCGGAGAAATTGGCGCTCTGCATGATGCGGCTGCCCAGATGCAGATGCAGAGTGCCGTCTGCGTTCATATACGGCACGTACACGTTGGGGGCGATGCCGCTCATTATCAGCTCGGCGCCTGTGCGGAAGTTGATATTGGCATTGGTGCCCTCGACCATAGGAGGCTTGGCACCCGAGATGAGCATAATGGGTACGGGGGAAAAGCAAAACAGCATGCTCAGCAGAGCGGCGGTATATGCCAGAGTGTCGGTGCCGTGCATGATCATCACGCCTGCATACTCGGCAAGGTCAAAGGAGCGCAGATGGTCAATTATAGTCTGAAGCTTGGGCAGGGTCATATTTTCGCTGAGGGTCTGGCTTGACAGGCAGGAATCCTCAAACAGACTGTGGCTGAGGCAGGCATATTGAGAATCGCTCTGAGAAAATCTCAGAGCGATATATCTCTTGGCCAGTTCTGTGTTGAGTTCTCTCTGTCCGTCACGGGGCGCGCAGCCGATTGTGCCGCCTGTGTATACGGTCAGGATCTTCTTCATCACAATATTGCTCCTTTGTCAGGAGTTCATAACTTCTTCGATCAGGACTTCACGCAGGGTCTGGGGATCGCAGTTGCCCTTGAGTTCCTTCATGCATCTGCCGAACAGAGCCATAAGCACCTTTTCCTTGCCTGCCTTGTAGTCGGCAACGGTCTTGGGATCGGATGCGACAACAGCCTTGACTACGGTCTTGAGCAGATCAGTATCATTGGACACGATGAAGCCGTTGTCCTTGGCATAGGTTTCGGGATCGATGTCCTGCTCAAAGAGAGCGGCAAGGATCTTCTTGGCGTTGGGACGGGAAACGGTGCCCTCGGTAACAAGCTTGATAAGCTTGCCCAGACTCTCGCCGTTGATGCTCAGCTGATCGGCGGTGAGGCCGGCTTTGTTGAGCATATTCATACAGTCGGAGATCAGGTAGTTGGCAGCTTCCTTGGCGTTGCCGCATACTGCATATGCCTGCTCGAAGCAGTCGCACAGAGCACGGCTGTCACAAAGCTGCTGAGCATCGTACTCACCAAGACCCAGCTCGGTCATGTAGCGGGCTTTTTTGACCTCGGGGAGCTCGGGCAGGGTGGCTTTTATGCGGTCAAACCACTCGTCATCGATGACGACGGGCATGATGTTGGGGTCAGGGAAATAGCGGTAGTCGCCTGCATTTTCTTTGGTACGCATGGAGAAGGACTTGCCCTTGAGGTCGTCCCAACGGCGGGTCTCCTGAACCAGCTCCTCGGTGCCGTTTTCGATAGCGTCGATGTGGCGGGCAGTTTCGTACTCGATAGCGCGCTCGATAGCCGAGAGGGAGTTCATGTTCTTCATCTCGGTGCGGACGCCAAGCACGTTGCTGCCTTCGGGGCGGACGGACAGGTTAACGTCGCAGCGCATGGAGCCCTGCTCCATACGGCAGTCGGAAACGCGGGCAAATCTCAGCAGAGAGCGCAGACGCTCGAGGTAAGCGATAACCTCCTCGGCAGAGTGCAGGTCGGGCTGGGAAACGATCTCGATAAGGGGCACGCTGGTACGGTTGAAGTCGACCAGAGAGGTGTCAGACCAATCGTCGTGGACAAGCTTGCCTGCGTCTTCTTCCATATGGATCTGCTTGATGCGGATCTGGCGCTTGCCCTGAGAGGTCTCGATGTCAACAAGGCCGTTGACAGCGACGGGAGAGAACAGCTGGGTGGTCTGATAAGAGCAGGGCAGGTCGGGATAGTAGTAGCTCTTTTTGTCAAAGGTTGTGGTGCGGTTGATGTCGCAGTTGAGCATCATACCTGCGGTCATACCCAGATCGACAACGTGCTTGTTGACGATGGGCAGCATACCGGGCATACCGCAGCAGGCGGGGCAAACGTGGTCATTCTGCTCGCCGCCGAACTTGGCAGAGCAGGAGCAGAATATTTTGGACTCGGTGGCAAGCTCTACGTGAACTTCCAGTCCTATGACGGTTTCGTATCTCATGTTATTTGCCCTCCTCTGCTGTTTTGGCAAGCTCAAGAAGCATACCGTCGGAGAATGCTTTGCCCACTGCCTGCACGCCTGCGCAGACCACTGCGGGCAGACCGCTGATGGATGCGGGTGCGGTGTACAGGTTCTCGGTGTAAACGGCATAGGGTGCTACGTCAATGTCGGCATACTTCATCTTGGAGCAGGCGGGCAGAACAACTGCGTCATACTGCTCAAAGAGCTTGTTAAGTGCCTCGACCATAACTCTGCGGACGCGCAGAGCCTTGTCGTAAACGGGCATATAGTTCTTGGTGGACAGAACGTCAGAGCCGTAGAGGATGGCGGCTTTCAGCTCGTCGCCGAATGCCTCGGTGCGGCTGTTGGTGTACAGCTCGTCAATGGTGGTGTAATCCTTGCTGCGGTAGCCGTACTTGATACCGTCAAAACGGGAGACGTTGTTGCACAGCTCGGCGCACATCAGGATGTTCCATGCTGTGCTTGCGCTCTTGAGCAGAGTGCCGTCTGCCTGCTCGACTGTGATGCCGGCACCCTCGCAGGCGGCTTTGAAAGCCTCGATCTTCTGCTGACCCTCGGCATCGGTGTCAAAGCCGGTGAGCACTGCGATCTTCCGGGGCTTGGCATCACGCAGGGCTGCGTCGATCTTGGACTGAGCGTGCATGGTGCCGTCTTTGCAGTCGTAGCCTGCGATAGCGCCCAGCACGGTCTTGGCGCTGTCTGCACAGTCAGCCATAACGCCGACTGTCTCGCCCGAGCAAGCAACGGCAACAGTGCCGTAGCGGGAAACTGTGCCGTAGGTGGGCTTGATGAATACTTTGCCGCTCTGGGCAGCGCTGCGGCGGGGCGCACCGTTGATGTCAACGGTGACGACCGCGTCAATGCCGCCCTCGTCAAGAGCAAGGGCTGCGGCGGAAGCATAGCTGCCGTCAGCATTCCTGACTGCGCCATAGTAGCTGCTCTCACCGATAACGTCAAAGCCAAACTCGCCTACGTTCAGCTTGCCTGCCACACTGTAGCCTGCACTCTGCAGCTTTTCTACGACTGTTGCATCGAACAGGCTGCAGTAGCCGTCCAGCATCTTGCTGCCTGCGGTGGTGGGCAGAGCGGTGGTGAGTATCATATCGTCCAGCGCAACAGACTTGGCGCCTGCTGCGGCTTTTGCAAGATAAGTTTTCATAACTTTTGCCTCCCTTTAGTCTACCAGACGGGGTACTTGCCAGTAGCCGTCGAGGGTTTCGGGCGCACCCTTCTGCAGCTCATCGCGGGTGAACAGCTTCTTTTCCACGTCGTCGCGGACAACGGTCATAATGGGCATAACGTGAACCATACGCTCAACACTCTCGGTGTCGATGGCGTTGAGCTCTGCCAGTCTGCCGCTCTGTGCATCAAAAAATGCCAGTACGCTGTCTCTCTGCTCGTCGGTCAGACGAAGCTGGTTGAGCTTTTCGAGGGAGATTAAGGTGGTTTTTTCCATATAAAGACCTCCTTGGGTCAGCAGGGTCAGTCTCTGACCTTGATGTGAACTTCTCTGAGCTGCTGCTCGGTGACTTCACCGGGAGCGCCCATCATAACATCCTGTGCGTTGCCGTTGAGGGGGAATGCGATAACGTCGCGGATGGTCTCCTCGCCTGCGATCAGCATGACGATACGGTCGATGCCGGGGGCCATGCCTGCGTGGGGAGGTGCGCCGTAGTTGAATGCGGTGTAGAGTGCGCCGAACTTGGTCTTGACGTCCTCTTCGCCGTAGCCTGCGATCTCGAAGGCTTTCTTCATGATGTCGGGGTTGTGGTTACGTACTGCGCCGGAAGAAAGCTCAACGCCGTCGCAGACGATGTCATACTGATATGCAAAGATGTCCAGAGGATCTTTGGTGTTCAGTGCTTCCAGACCGCCCTGAGGCATGGAGAAGGGGTTGTGTGTAAAGTCGATGCCGCCGGTCTCCTCGTTGCGCTCGTACATGGGGAAGTCAACGATGTAGCAGAACATATGGCTGTTGCGGTCGATCAGGTTGAGGGTCTCGCCCAGCCAGGTGCGGATCTGGCCTGCCAACTTGTTGACGACTGCGGGGGTGTCGGAGATGAAGAAGAGGGTCTCGCCTTCCTTGATGCCCATCATCTCGGTCAGCTGAGCCTTCTGCTCCTCGGTGAGGAACTTGGCAAGGGGTCCCTTGTACTCGCCGTTTTCGAGGTTCAGGTAGCCGATGCCGAACTTCATGCCGATGGAGCGGGAATATTCGTCGATAGCCTTTTCGAATGCCTTCTTGCCGTCGCCGTCGCCGTCTTTCTTGACCAGATAGTTGGCAACGATACCTCTGACCTGCTTGCCCACGAAGGGAATGGTGCGGCCGTTGAAGTATACGAACTCGTCCTTGCCGAAGAACTCGGTCAGGTCGTGGATGATCAGGGGGTTGCGCAGGTCGGGCTTGTCGGTACCATACTTGAGCATGGACTCATTGAAAGGAATGCGGCGGAAGGGGGGCTTGGAGATATTCTTCTGGGAGAACTCTTTGAAAGTATTGTAGATGCAGGTCTCAGCGGTGGTCAGGACATCTTCCTGGCTGGCAAAAGCCATCTCAAAGTCCAGCTGATAGAACTCGCCGGGAGATCTGTCCTGACGTGCGTCCTCATCACGGAAGCAGGGTGCAATCTGGAAATAACGGTCAAAGCCGGAGGTCATGAGCAGCTGCTTGAACTGCTGGGGTGCCTGAGGCAGAGCGTAGAACTTGCCCTTGTGCTTGCGGGAGGGGACCAGATAGTCACGTGCGCCCTCGGGAGAGGATGCGGTGAGTATGGGGGTCTGGATCTCCATAAAGCCCATTGCCTCCATCTCGTTGCGGATGTGGCGGATGACCTTGGAACGCAGAACGATATTGTTGTGGATCTTGGGGTTGCGCAGATCGAGGAAGCGGTACTTGAGGCGGACGTCCTCACGGGTCAGGTGGGATGCGCCGATCTCAAAGGGCAGGCTCATACGGCAGGGGCCAAGTACCTCAAGCTCGTTTGCTCTGACCTCGATAAGGCCGGTGTCGATCTTGGCATTGACGGTCTCCTCTGCACGGCGGGTGACCTCGCCGCAGATTTTGATAACGGTTTCTTTGGTGATGCCCTGCAGCAGCTTGTCATCGGAAAAAACTACCTGGGTGACACCGTAATGGTCGCGCAGGTCGACAAAGATAACGCCGCCGTGGTCACGGATGGTTTCTACCCAGCCGCAAAGCTTGACGCTCTGACCGATATGCTCGGTGTTGAGCTCGTTGCAAGTGTGAGTTCTCAGCATTGTAATTACTCCTTTTAAGCTATATTTTTATATATAATTATCAGAATTATGAGCGAAAACAAAAAGAAGATATCATTCACCCCAAAGCATGGGACGAAAGATATCTTCCGCGATACCACCCAAATTGGCACGGCCAATGCCCTGCCCTCTCTTGCCATCGTGACGTGATGTAACCGTGCGGGTCTAATAACCGACAAAACGGTGTTCTTCCGCAAGCTCCGAAGTGTTCTTCACACAAAGGCTGATACCGTCTTTGCACCAATCGACGGCTCTCTGAAACAGCTGGTCTGTGCTACTCTCTTCATCATAGCATCTACACAGTAAAAAATATCACAAATCGCGCTGATTGTCAAATATTTATTAGAGATAAGGTGTTATTTTTTTGATGAGGTTGGCTGCGTAGTGGTCAAAGCCCTCGTCTGTGGGATGCAGGTATCCGTCGGCAAACAGCCCTGCCTCCCGAGGTACCAGATCATAGCCGCTGATATTGATGACGTTGGGCAAATCCCCGGTCAGACGGGGAATGCGCTCGTCAAACAGCTCGAACTTGCCGAGGCCGGGATTGGGGTGATCGGGTACATCCATTCTGTATATGGGCGACAGGGCGAATATTTTGGTATTGGGATAGGTCTCGCTGAGATTTTTGTAAAAATCGCGGCACTTGCGCTCAAACAGGTCCACGTCGCCCACCCTCCAGCTGTTGACGCCGTAAGCCACCAGTATATAATCGGGCTCAAAGTCGTCTTTGTGCAGAGCCAGCAGGGGGAAGAACACCTCGCCGCCGATAGCTTTGTTGTACTCCTCGCAGCCGAGAGCCTCGGCTACCTTACAGGCATAGCGGTTGTAGTTGCGCACGGCGTCATAGCCCTGTGTGATGGAGTCGCCGTAGAAGACCATCTTTTTGTCAAGGCGGACAGGCTCAAAGCTTGCGCCGTCGTCAAGCTCGAGCTTCTTTATATAGGTGATGCAGTTAAAGGGCAAATATACCGTGACCACCTTGCTGCCCTCGCCCAGCTCAAAGCTCTTGCAGGCTGCCTCAATAGGCAGGTCAAATGTGCTGTATATCTCGGGCAGCTCTATATCAAGACAGTTGTCTATGCTGCCGACATAGCGCTCGTCGGCAAAGACGTCGAGAGTGAAAAACTTGCGGGAGTTGCCGCTTTCCAGATCAAGATCAAGGCTCAGGCTGCGGCTGTCGGTGCGAAATACCAGCTTGATACCGGCTGACGAGGAGGTATTGCGGTAAAAACGCAGCGCCTCGTCACGGCGGGCGTCACTATTTGCCTCATAAACGTACAGACGGTAGGTTTCCTGCTGCTCGCGGGTAAATCTGTGAAGCAGCAGGCCTCTCTCGGTCTCCTCATATCTGACTGCGCCGCGGGCGGCTGCATA